>WFXK01000095.1 GCA_015490695.1 Bacteroidota bacterium
AAAGAAATCCGCAAAGCCTTAGTAGAAGCCGATGTTAACTATAAAGTCGCAAAAGAATTCACTGAAAAAGTAAAAGAAAAAGCCTTAGGTAGGGAGGTTTTAGTGGGTATAGACCCAGGACAATACTTTGTCAAAATTGTTTTTGAGGAGTTAAAAGCCTTGATGGGAGGTTCTACACAGTTTATTCATTATGCAAAAGTTCCGCCAACAATTATTTTATTAGCAGGATTACAAGGGAGCGGTAAAACGACCTTTGCAGCGAAATTAGCACGCTTTCTTAAAGAAAGGGAAAAGAAAACCCCTTTGTTGGTTGCTGCTGATGTGTATCGCCCTGCTGCTATTGAACAATTGAGTATCTTAGCAGAGCAAGCGCAAGTAGGTATCTACAAAGAAGAGGAAAAAGACCCTGTAGGCATTGCCCAAAGAGCGATTCGCTTCGCCCAAAACAACGGTAACGACGTCGTTATTATTGACACCGCAGGACGTTTAGCCATTGATGAAGCCATGATGCAAGAGATTCAAGCAATTAAAAAAGCGGTCCAACCCCATGAAATCCTTTTTGTTGTAGATGCTATGACGGGTCAAGATGCAGTAAACACCGCTAAAGCATTCAATGACGTATTAGATTTCAGTGGTGTAGTACTAACGAAATTGGATGGAGACACCCGAGGTGGTGCAGCAATCTCCATTAAAGCGGTTGTTAACAAGCCTATCAAATTCATTAGCATAGGAGAGAAACTGCAAGATATTGACTACTTCCATCCCGACCGCATGGCAAGCCGTATCTTAGGCATGGGAGATATTATCTCCCTTGTAGAAAGACTGGAAGCCCAAATAGAAGAAGAAGAAGCCATGCGCTTAGAGAAAAAACTTAGAAAAAACCAATTTGATTTAGAAGACTTGCTCAAACAAATGCGATTGATGAGAAAAATGGGAAGTTTGCAAAACCTCATTGGCATGCTTCCAGGCTTTTCGCATCTTGCCGATAAAATAGATATAGATGAAAACGCATTAAAAAGAACCGAAGCAATTATTTTGTCCATGACCCCAGAAGAGCGTAGAAACCCTGCTATTATTAATGCTTCAAGAAAACGTAGGATTGCAAAGGGTAGTGGTACTTCGGTTGAAGAGGTAAATTTATTGCTTAGACAATACCAATACATGCGAAAAGCCCTGCGTGCCATGAATAAACACATGAAGAAAGGAAGGAAACTAAAATATGCGCCCTTTATGAAACAATTAGTAGGGCGCAGAAAAAGCGTTCGCTAAGTGAAAATATCCATTATTACAGTCACTTACAACGCAGCAAACGTCTTAGAACCCACTATTTTAAGCGTTATCGCCCAAGATTACCCCCATATAGAATACATTATTGTAGACGGTAACTCCAGTGATAATACTATAGACATCATAAAAAAATACGAAAAACACATTTCTAAATGGATAAGCGAGCCTGACCAGGGGCTTTACGACGCAATGAATAAAGGTTTGCAAATGGCAACAGGCGATTATGTTATGTTCTTAAACGCCGGCGACCGCTTAGCGTATCCTACGGTGCTCTCAGAAGTTTTTCAGCAATGTGGCGGAGCAGATTTCATCTACGGCGGAGTGTTAAGAGTAGATGAAAAAGGTTATTATCGTCCATGGCATAAACGTTATCCCCTTCCAGAAAAACTTTCTTATAAAAGTTTTTTAAAAGGCATGGTAATTTGCCATCAAACCATGATTGTGAAGCGACAATTAGCCCCTATGTATGATTTGCGTTGGCAACTTAGTGCCGATATTGATTGGAGCATTCGGTTAATGAAACAAGTTAAAACAAAATGTTATTTCAATAACGTTTTAGTTTACTTTCAGATGGGAGGAGTTTCGGCACGACGCCGCAAACAAGCATGGAAAGAACGATGGCAACTGCTTCAAAAACATTTTGGGTTCTTTCCTACTTTATGGGTACACTTGCATTTCCTTTTTGCTGCAATAAAACGATGGTTAACGGGCAAATCCTTCTCCTCGGCTTAATTTGGATAAGCATCGCTATCCTTAGCCTATTCCTCCATAAACGTTTTCTGCAAACGCTTATCATCCTCGCTCCCTTTTTATTCCTCAGTGCCTTCCCCCCTTCGCTTCGTTTATTTATAGGCTCTTTTGCCACAGTAGCACTATTGATTTTTGCTAACAACTTTTTTTGGCGACCCCTTTATACCACCCTTTTTGGTTTCTTCGCTGCAACTATCCTCTTCCTCTTCCAAACCAAAGACTGGTTAACCTTCATCGTATTATGGGAACTGCTTAATTTCCTACACTACGGCTGGATTGCACTAAGCACAAAACAAACTAAAGCAGCACTGATTTATTTCTTTTATAGTGTAATGCTGTTTGCACTGCTGCTTATAGGATTTAGCTATCTTTACCCTCAATGGCGAACCTTAACATGGCAGCCCTTAACTACCCCCTCGTTTTTCCAACCACTATTGTTATTATTGTTTGCCACTTTGTTTTTTCGCCTTTTACTTTTCCCTTTTCATTTTTGGTTGCTTACTGTTTACAACACTTTACCTTGGAGCGTTTTAAGCATTTTCTTGACGCTCAGTAAATTGCCTGCTATTTATCTGTTTTACGAATGGATTCGTTATTTCGCTCTTCCATCTTCACTTATATGGAAGGGATTAGTGCTGTTTGTTGCCCTTAGTGGTATGCTTGGAAACCTCTTAGCTCTACGAAGTCAAGCTATGAAAACCGTTGTGTTTCTTACTTCTGTGAGCCAAAGTGCTTTTATG
Organism: Bacteroidota bacterium; assembly: GCA_015490695.1. GTDB lineage: Bacteria > Bacteroidota > Bacteroidia > SpSt-205 > S141-50 > S141-50. The sequence continues at coordinate 2,778 of WFXK01000095.1, forward strand.
TTAATACCTATTTTGATGTTTCAAGATTTAGGTTTAAGTTTATGGTTTTGGGCTAATGATGCATTAGCGTTGTTGTTGGTCATTTTTTTCCTTTATCGTGTTAGGCGATTAAGTCGTTGGAGCATTGTTGTGTTGACCATCGCTATTCTTTCGTTAATTGGCTTACCGCCCTCATGGGGTTTTTTACTAAAGTTAAAAGTGCTTTTACTTTTTTTCGAAAGCGGGTTACCTTTTTCATTTTATTCTATGGTGCTTATGGGGAGCCTTATTATAGGCACGCTTTTAAGCGTTGTCCCTTATTTGCGTTTATGGCATTTTAATTACCAACGTTTGAGTGCCGATGGAGCAAAATTACCATGGTGGTGGACATTCGTAGCCTGTGTACTGATAGTAATGGGCTTAGTACCGAAGATTTGGAGTTAAAAGCCTTTTTAGAGGAACGTTTGCGTTATTACACAAAACATCATTTTCTTGAAGATGACCCTGTTCAGGTGGTTCATGAGTTATCAGAAGCCGAAGATAAAGTCATCGGTGGCTTTTTAACGGCATTGATTTGTTGGGGTAGTCGTTCCTCTATTGTTAAGGCAGCAAGGCAATTTCTATCTTGGATGGATTGGAAGCCAAAGGCATTTTTACTTCATGCATCAGAAAAAGAGCTGCAAAAGATGAAGGCTTTTTATTACCGTACGTTTTCTAAGGAGGATAGTTTTTGGTTTATAAAGCGTTTGTCTCAGTTGTATCGTCAAGGTGGAAGTTTAACAGCCTTATTTCGCAAGGGATTTGAGCAAGGGGGCGTAATTCAAGCGATTATCACGGTAAGAGAGTGGTTTTTAGAAGATAAAAGTTTACCTCGGGTCATTAAACATTTTCCGCACCCTGAGATGGGCTCCACTTGTAAGCGCTGGTTTTTGTTTTTTAGATGGATGAGCCGAAAGGATGCGATTGATGTAGGAGTATGGCATTCTTGGCTTCCACCTTCTGAGTTAATTATTCCTTTGGATCTGCATGTAGGTCGGGCTGCCCGATACCTTGGAATCTTAAAAAGAAAAACTAATGATTTAAAAGCAGCAATGTTATTAACCTGTTATTTAAGACGTTTGTGTCCTGAGGACCCTGTGCGTTATGATATTCCCCTTTTTCTGTC
>WFXK01000096.1 GCA_015490695.1 Bacteroidota bacterium
CGTTTACGGGGTTGGCAGATTGTTCGGGAGCGACAACACCTACACTTTTTCCGCTCTTTACCTCCGGTTGACCCACCCTTGCTTTTAGAAAAAAGTGGTGTGTACACATGGAGCGGTTGGCAAATCACCTTACAATACCTAAATAAAGTGCCTACTTTGTTAACAGAAAAACAAACCGCTTTAATGGATGCTGCGCAAATTCGTTTTCCCTTGTTGTTACGTCCATGGCAACCAGGAGATAAATTCCAACCTCTGGGTATGAACGGAAAAACGAAAAAAGTCAAAGCAATTTTAACCGATATGAAAGTGCCTTCTTATTTAAGAAAACATTATTGGGTTTTAGAAGATGCTTTACAACGCTTGGTCTTAGTAGCGGATTATCGTGTAGCGGAATTTGCTCGTATAACTTCACAAACGAAAAAGGCTCTTAAAGTGCAGTGGCGGTTTATAGGAGATAAATAGGAAACTTAGGAAACTCTGAAAATGCACTAAAGTTTCCACCAAAAGAAGTATACAACAGAGTCTCGCATTTGAACCCTCTCGTAACGACGTACGTATTACACAAAAAACCTGTAAGCTATATTGCATAACCCCAGTAACTAACCAAAATTTTTGCTCTACAAATGCTCATCACATTGTGCTGAAGCACAACTGAAATACCTTTTTGGAAATTTCAGAAGCTCTAAAAGTTTCCTTGAATTTCCACAAGGCAATACTTCAAAACAACCACACTAAGATTCCTTACTCCACACTAGTACACTACATCAAGTATAATTTTCAGTTTTGGGCTACTGCTTGCAATCCCTGTGCACAACGCTGTTGAATTAAATCTATAAAAGCATCAAACAAATAAGTGCTGTCGTGCGGTCCTGGACTGGCTTCAGGATGGTATTGTACAGAAAAAACAGGTAAATGCTTCCAGGCTAATCCCTCTATAGTACCATCATTCAAATTATAATGAGTGACTTCTATATCGTCGCTAACAGATTCTTTTTCAATAGCAAAACCATGATTTTGTGAAGTGATTTCCCCCCGATTACGCAATTTATTAAACACAGGGTGATTCAAGCCCCTATGTCCGAATGGTAATTTGTAAGTTTTTGCCCCTGATGCAAGTGCTAATATTTGGTGCCCAAGGCAAATACCAAAAGTAGGTTTTTTCAACTGCAACAATTTTTTTGCCGTTTGTATAGCATAGTCCATAGCAGCAGGGTCTCCAGGACCATTAGATAAAAAGAAAGCATCAGGTTCATAACGCATGATGGTTTCTAAGGTGGTTTGTGCAGGGAAAAGAATAAGCAAACATTGCCGTTTCAATAAGGATTGTACGATATTTTGTTTAATTCCGAAATCTAAAACAGCGATACGAAAGCGGGCAGTCGTTGGGTCACCAAGGATTTCTATTTGTTTACGACTTACCTTAGAAGCTAATTCTAATCCTTTCATGGAAGGAACTTTTTCTAATTGTTTTTGCAGGGTTGGAATATGTAGGCAGGTATCTGAGACAATAGCCCGCATAGCACCTTTAGAGCGAATACGTCTGACTAAAGCACGGGTGTCTATTTCTTCTATTGCCATAGTGTTATGGCGCTTTAAGAAGTGAATTAAGGCTTCTGCGTTGTGCCGAGCAGTATACCGGGACAAAGAGCGAGTTACAATAGCGGAAAGATGAACCTTACTGCTTTCTTGTTCATAAGGGATAGTGCCGTAGTTTCCGATGTGTGGGGTGGTCATAATAAGGATTTGTCCTTTGTAAGAGGGGTCTGTGAAGGCTTCTTGGTAACCTGTCATACCCGTATTGAAGCAAAGTTCTCCGCTTCTTGTGCCTGAAGCACCTACAGAAACCCCCTTTAAAAAAAAGCCGTCCTCTAAAAGGAGGACGGCAGCTCTGCTTTTATCCGCCATCATGTATCCGTTTTTGGTCTATTAGCGGCACAGACTCATAAGGTGGTAACTTCCCCTGTTTTAAGTACTCTTCAATATAACGAACCAACTTCTCTACATTCAAACGATGAACAATACGTTTGTTATTTAATAAAGCCACAGGAGCCGTATCACATGCCCCTAAGCACTCCGTTTCCCTAAACCAAACTTGCTTATCCTGACTTACACCTTCCTCATCACATTGATAATGCTCTTTAATGGCTTTATAGAGTTCTCTACCACCACATTCCCCACAAGTAAAACAAGTACAGATTTCCACTAAATTAGGTGCTTTGTACTCTTTCAAATACATCGTGTAAAAGGTAGCAACTCCATAGACCTCTGCATAAGGCAATCCTAAAGTATCTGCAACTAATTTAATCGCTTTTTGAGGAAGATAACCAAATTTTTCTTGTGCCATCCATAACACAGGCATCACAGCAGAACGAGCCGTAGGATAACGCTTCTTAATGGCTTCAATCGTTTTTAATTCTTCTTCTGTGAAAACATAAGTTTTATCATCTTCTTGAGGTTGGGGCAATTCAATGGTTTCTTTACGAGCCATACCAAGCAGCAAAGGTAAAAGAAAAAATGGAAGAAAAACAAGTTCATTTAAAACTTTCCACAATCATTAACGCAGTGTATAATTCGGAGCTTCCCGAACGATTTGAACACTATGGGGGTGGCTTTCTCTTAGACCCGCTGCTGTAATACGAATGAAACGTGCCGTCCTTTGTAAGGTTCTAATATCTTTTGCGCCACAATATCCCATACCCGCTTTTACTCCTCCAATCAATTGATAAAGCACTTCTTTAACGCTTCCTCTATAAGGGACTCTACCTACTACGCCTTCAGGCACTAATTTTTTTATATCTTCTTCAACATCTTGGAAGTAGCGGTCTTTACTACCTTTTTGCATGGCTTCTAAAGAACCCATACCACGATAGATTTTAAATTTTCTTCCTTCGTAAAGGATAGTTTCGCCTGGACTTTCTTCTGTTCCTGCTAATAAGCTTCCGATCATGACGCTGTGAGCACCGGCAGCTAAGGCTTTTACAATGTCGCCGCTGTATTTAATTCCGCCGTCGGCGATAATAGGGACGAAACGTTTGGCTTTTCTTGCAGCTTTGACGGCAGATAATACAGCACTGAATTGTGGAACGCCGATTCCTGCAATCACTCTTGTAGTGCATATGCTTCCTGGTCCAACACCTACTTTTACTGCATCGGCACCTGCTTCAATCAAGGCTTCTGCACCTGCTTCTGTAGCAATGTTTCCAGCAATAACAGGTAAATCAGGAAAGTGTTTCTTTAGCCAACGTAACGCTTCTATAACCCCTTTGCTATGTCCGTGCGCGCTATCTAAGACGATGACATCCACCCCAGCATTGTAAAGAGCGTTTGCTCTATCGTGGAAATCTTTTCCAATGCCTACAGCAGCCCCTACACGCAAACGCCCTAAATGGTCCTTACAAGCATTCGGAAAACTGCGCCGCTTAATTATGTCTTTATACGTGATTAACCCCACTAATCGCCCCGCTTCATCTACCACAGGTAACTTTTCAATCCTGTGTTGTTGTAGAATCTTTTCTGCTTCTTCTAAGGTCGTTCCTTCAGGCACTGTAATCAGCGGCATGGGTGTCATAAACTCCGATACAGGCGCTTCTTCCTGTGTTACAAAACGAATATCCCGATTGGTTAAAATCCCTATTAAACGATTTTTTTCATCTACGATTGGAATTCCGCCGATGCTGTGTTGTTGCATTAAGCGCTTTGCATCTTTTACTGTGTGATGTGGATGCAAGGTAATAGGGTCTACAATCAAACCGCTTTCATAACGTTTAACGCGTCGCACTTGCTCTGCTTGCTCTTCTATAGAGAGATTTTTATGTAAAATCCCTATGCCGCCTTCCGTTGCAATAGCAATAGCTAAACGGGCTTCTGTAACACTATCCATCGCTGCACTAACAATGGGAATGTTTAACCGAATCTGAGGTGTCAAATAGGTGCTTACATCTACTTCTGAGGGTAAAACCTCTGAATAAGCCGGCAATAAAAGGACGTCATCGTACGCTAACGCTAAAGGAAACTCCATAGCGGCAAAACTTTGACAAAGGTATTTAAAACCTTTTGCATTTGCACAACTACTGACTAAGACGCTGAAGAAAAGCAATCAGGATTTTATAAATATAAGGTATACCTCGCAACGATAAGACCTCAGGTCTATCCCAAACATCATGATAATAAGGATTACCACCCATAGCATACAAGAACAATGCAGGAATCCCCCGCTGCGTAAAAGGATAATGGTCGCTATTAGGAGCATTAGGACGAGCGTATAAAGGAAACTCCTCAGCACAACAACTATCTACAATGGCTTTTAACAAATGGTAATACTCAGGAAAATCTTTTCCTCCTACTGCCATAAATCCTTTCTCTCCGTAACCCCATAAATCTAAATTCAACACAAAACGAGTTTTATTTAAAGGAAAAGCAGGGTCTTTCAAATAAGCATACGCTCCTAACAAACCTAATTCTTCTCCACCAAAGGCAATAAAAACAATCGCATAACGAGTAGGAATGTATTGGAAAGTATCGGCTAAGGCTAACAACAATGCAACCCCAGAAGCGTTATCATTTGCTCCGTTAAAAATGGCTTTTCCAATCCTTCCTAAGTGGTCATAATGGGCACAAACAATAATAGCGCTATCTACTTCCCCCTCTTTAATCACAAAAACATTTCGCAAAACCTCTTTTTTTACTTCACTTTCTACTTCAATAAAAACTTCTGAGTGCTTTTTTATAGGTGGCAAACTATCTTCCAAAACCCATAAAACAGGAATAGGATACGCTAAAGGCGCCAAATCATGAGTTAATTTATTCGTTCTTAGCAAAATCGCACTAGCACCTTGCTTAATGGCATATAAAATCCGAACGGAAAGCTGCAAAAGATTGGAAGAGTACTTTTTTTTATAACGTTCGCTTACCTCAGCGTTCATAAGTACACATTTTCCTAAAACATTTTTCTTTGCATAGTGTTTGGGTAATCCGTCTTTAATGTCTATTAA
>WFXK01000097.1 GCA_015490695.1 Bacteroidota bacterium
CCATTATAGTATGGTTTCTCCATAGTTTCTAAATATTCAATATAAAGCATTTATTGTAGTTTTGCAAGCGATGCCTAAGCGACTTCCCCATGGCGTCCTTAACATTTTAATCATTAATTGTTTAGTCTATGTTGTTTTACATTTGTATCCTGATTTACGTTTTTATTTCGTGTTGAATAAAAACAACTGGTTGGGCTGGCGTGAAGCCCATTGGATTTCAGAAGTTAAAGCGATTCGTTATGTAAAAATCGTTGAAGAAGAATCTACCATTTACTACTACGATACAGGACCGCAAGATTTTCGTTGGTATCAAATTTTTACTTACTTCTGGACTCACTTTAGTTTCTGGCACTTATTTTTTAATGGTATTGCATTGTTTTCTTTGGGTAGTTGGGTGGAAAATGTTATGGGAACGTGGCAATTTATTGTTTTTTATTTGTATAGTGGTGTTTTAACAGGATTGCTAACTTCTACTCTGGATCCCAGTCCTATTGCAGTGATAGGGGCATCGGGAGCAGTTTCTGCTGTAGCTTTGGCTTTCGCCTATTACTTTCCTGAGGAATACCTTTATTTTTTCCCTATACCTATTCCTATTAAAGCATGGGTGCTATTAACCCTATATGCTGTATTTACTCTTATTATGGTGTTTTGGATGCCTGACGGCGGTGGCATCTCCCACTTCGGTCACCTCATGGGACTTACTTCAGGCGCCCTATGGCTCGGTATCTACCATATCAAAACAAAAATCCTATAAAATCATATCGAGGACGCTTTTATCTACCCCCTACATTGACCGCTTTAAGCAATGAACACTTAACAATCACAGAATCCTGTTTCTTGTCTATTACCTTTTCTAAGTCCTTCTTTAAACGCTTAAACTGAGAAAGACTTAAGTTTTGGTAAACGCTTTACTTCAACATTCTACAAAACAACGTAATAATATAAGCCGTAACTATACATAAAATATCATCCTAACTTGACAGGATTGTAGAATTTATTTATTGACGATAGTTTATTTTACCTTGGGATATAGGCTGCTTTACAGTAGTGCTTAGGCATTCCTACCAAGAGCGAATAAAGATTCGGTGTCTCGAATCAGAAGCCCAAGACACTCTTATAACAAAATGCTTTCCTCGTAATCGTCTGTAAAGATTAAGCGATCTACTAATACAGGTTTGAAAATATCGGCTAAGTCTAACGCCAAAGAAAAACGATAACACCCAGGTTCATGGACAAAACTTATTCCATCATGTCGGTGAGTTAAATAGCACTCTGAAATAATGGTCGTATATAAATAAAGTATTGCCAAAAGAGATTAAAACATTTACAGGGTTAGACGGTGGACTTGAAAAATCAGAACTTGGGCTTCCTTATTCACACCTGCAATGACGCAATGAAAGCAGCATAGTAAATAAATACGAACGTCTTATAAAACACACCAATTGTCTGGTAACTCTAAGTAATCTCTTTATGGTTAAAGACTCTCATCGTTAGTGAAATGTCTTGTAAAATAGCATTTTTTACTCAAATAGACGCCAAACTATATCTTCGTAAAACTTACACTGCAGCTATCTTACAAAACACTAAGAGCACTTCCAAAAATTATATCCAAGAAACGATTACGGATAAAGGCGTAGCGGTTTATCCTTTTGGTTCCAGAGCCACAAGCAATGCTGCTCCTTTCTCTGATATAGATTTAGGTATCTTATTGGAAAACTCAGAACACTGCAACATCATCATTACATGTCTAAGGAAACGGAATAGAAAACTCCAATATCCCCTACAAAGTAGACGTAGTAAATCTATTACACGTTTCTGAAGCGTTCAAAAGAAACGCTTTAAGAAATGGTACAATCGTATGGAGAAGTTAAAGAGAAAAATAGCACAAACGGAATGCGTGTTAAAAACCCTTGACGAGGTTCTTAACGAACCCTTTTCTATTATTGTAAGAGACACTACTATTCAGCGATTTGAATATACTTTTGAAGTCTTTTGAAAAATGCTTAAGGAATATCTGAAAACCTGTGAAGGTGTTCTTTGTAACCCTCCCAACAAATGCTTTAGAGAAGTCCTAAGCGTAGGATGGTTGAACGAAGAGCAAACGATCACTTGCCTTGAAATGTATTATCAAAGAGAAGGTATTAAGATTCCTCGCTTGAAACGACGCACACTAAGGGAATAACGCACGCAACTCAACCACAAATACCACAAAGACTACGAGCTGTACACCCAAATTCAGTGACATCAAAACCTTTGCAGTGCAGGTGCTAGTAGTGTAACGCTGAACGAATGGGAGGCATATCAAAAAACCATTTTGTTTTTCCAATAAAAACCCTTACCTTTGTTATCTGGCAAAATAGTAGGGAGTGATGAGATGGGTTGTATTTTTTTTTACGGTTAGTGTCGTATGCGCGCAAAACGTCGGCATAGGCACAGCAAACCCACATCCTACAGCACGATTAGAAATCGCTGACACAGCAAGAGGCTTCTTAATCCCCCGATTAACCACTCAACAACGCAACGCTATTACAAACCCAGCCCACGCCTTGTTAATCTTTAACGTAGACAGCTTTTGCCTTGAAGCCTATGACACCTTAACCGCCCAATGGTATACCATCGCTTGTCCTTGTTATGGTAGAAACTGCCCTACACCTACATGTACTGTCACAATTTCAGGACCTACATTCGCTTGTACAGGCGACACTTTGACCTATATCGCAAGCGGTTGTTCAAATGTTTCCTACCAATGGACGGTACCATCAGGTTGGATAATTGTCTCAGGACAAGGTACAAACACATTAAAGGTGAAACCCGATACAAGCGATGGACAAATAAAGGTTGCCCCATGTAATTCATGTGGGTGTGGAGACACAGCTATGCTATCCATAGTAAGCGATTCCTGTGGTACCTTTTGTATTGCTATCGGAGGAGTTAGCGACGACTACGGAAGTGTCTTAACACTAACTTCTGATGGTAACCTCGCCATTCTCGGTCTTACTACCTCCTATGGACAAGGCAGTTATGACCACTATTTAGTTAAGATAAACAGACAAGGTAGCCTCATTTGGACCACTACCATAGGAACCTCTGCCTCGGAATACTATTTTTCGGTAGCTTTTAACACTTTACTTGAATATAATGGCATCTTGTATGGAGGAGGAACAACCTACATAAGCGGACAGCGTTCTTTCTACTGGGCTGTTAATCTCTCTGACGGTTCACTGCTTTGGTCAAACAGAACCCAAGACCATTGTTGTTATCTTGTCGGTATCACAATCCCTTACGATACTTCAGGAATTATTTTTAGTGGGCATAGCGATAATCTTCCTCAAGGAATGGGCAACATAGTGCTTAAATCAGACTGGAATGGGAATTTCGTATGGGGAAAAAGCTATACTCCTGATAACTCCTACTTTGATGAAATGGATACCATAGGGAGTTTAAAACGCTATGCCGCAGGAACTTGCAACCCAATGGGAATAGCCGTTTTAGATAGCCAATTTAATGTAATATGGGCACGAAAAATCTATTCCAGTGGATGGATTCATGATTTGACTCACTACAAAACACAATTATTTGCTACAGGTTATACAGGATCTTCCATAGCGGTCCACTCCTCAGACGCTTATGGAAATTTTAATTGGACCAAAATTATATCCACAGCAGGGACATCAGGAGGCTATGGTATAGCTTATTGGCACCCTGATAGGATTATTGTCGTCGGTTATACTACCAATGGTCCCTTGGGCGGTGAAGACGCCCTGCTTTTTATCCTTGACAAAAACGGAAATGTTCTAAATGCTTATGCTATAGGAGGTGCTGGTAATGATAGATTCTACGACTTGGTAATCCATCAAAACCAAGCCTACCTTACGGGCGCAACAACCTCCTTCGGCAATGGAGGATGGGATGTTTGGATAGTCAGCATAGATTTAACAAATCCAACACTAAATTGTAATAGCGGATGTAACGTACAACCTTTTTCAGGTTATACTATTTCCTCTTCCACGACATGGACGAATATTAACTATTCTCTAAACGCCTTCTCAGGAATTACTGCCGTCGGTAACACAGCCTCAGGAGGAAACCTTCAAACCTGTCCGTAAAGATCAAGGTAAGAAGTGTACTAAACAAGAAGCGTTTTAAAGCAGCACTACAGATAGGTTTGCTTTTTAGGGAAATAAACACTCATAGCGCATAACAAAACTAAAATCATTATGCTTAAGCACTAAGTTTTTTGTGCTGATGATAGGGTTACTTTCATGGGCAAATGGCTATTTTTGCAAGGTAGTCTATGAGACGTTTTGCTTTTCTTTTCAGTCTTCTTTTTTTATGGCGCTGTACTTCAGAGCCCTCTTCGCAAGCGCCTGAAAAAGCAAGCGTAGTAGAAGTACAAAAAGAAGTTTCTATAGACCAACTGCGTTCTATAACGCTACCCTATGCTATTAATCCCTTCCAACAACTTCCTAAAGAATGCTTTCAAATAACTCAAAAGGAGCTCTTCAAAGGAAAAGTCATTACTGTTATCGACCCTGGAAGTTTAACAGAAAACGCTATTAAAAGCGATTTATTATTTGAAACAGCAGAACTATTTCTATGTCAATCCTTTCCAATGCCTGGGAAGAAAAAAGCCGTCATTTTAAGAACCCAAGACCAAGCCTTAGCCCGTAAAGGCGATACTTATTTACTTATATTAGACGAAAAAGAACGCCCCTTAAGCGCTATTGCGTTAAGCTATATTATTGAAACTCCTACCTCTCGTCAACAACTAAGTGCTACTTTAACCCCTGATTTCAAAATCCGTATTCGGGAAAAGACTCAATTTTACGAAGACTCAACGCCTAATGTAGTTTACTATACTTATAAGATTGATACTTTGACAGGAGAAATCCTTCCTACTCGCTAAGTATTTATAAAAGCATTCTCATAGGTTCTTCTAATAGGCTTTTTAGGGTTTGGAGGAATTTTGCACCTTCGGCACCGTCTACTACTCTATGGTCACAAGATAAGGTTACACGCATTTGTTTTGCTACTTTAATATTTCCTTCTTCTACAATTACGGCATCTCTAATTTTTCCTACGGCTAAAATACAGACATTAGGCGGATTGATAATAGCGGTAAAGGATTCTATACCGAACATGCCAAGGTTGGACACAGTAAAGGTAGCGCCTTCATAATCTTGGGGCTGTAGTCCTTTATTACGTGCTTTTTCCGCTAAGGTTTGACTTTCTTTTGCGATTTCTTCCAAGCCTTTTTTATCTGCATTGCGGATTACAGGAACCACTAAGCCATCTTCTAAAGCAACAGCAACACCGATATGGACATCGTGATAAATACGGATTTTATCTTCTAACCAAGAGGCATTGATGATAGGATGTTTTTTTAATGCAATAGCGCAGGCTTTTACAATGATGTCGTTAAAGGAGATTTTCACAGAAGCGATTTGATTGAGTTGTTCTCTGAATGCAACCGCTTTATCCATGCGAATGTCTATGGTGAGGTAGTAATGAGGAGCAGTGAATTTGCTTTGAGCCAAGCGTTTAGCGATGGTTTTTCGCATTTGCGTAATAGGGATGTCTTGATAGTTTACTGCAGCAACAGCAACCTCTTTTTCCATTGCAGCCACATAGGCTTCTATATCTCTTTTGATGATTCTACCGCCTGGACCGCTACCTTTTACCGCTTCTAAGGGGATGCCTTTTTCTTTTGCTAAGCGCCGAGCCAATGGAGAAGCCTTAATGCGTCTATCTTCTTCTGGGATAACTTCCTCAGTTACAGTAACTTGTGTTGGGGTTTCTTTTTGCTCAACGGCTACTTCTGTAGGTTGTTCAGCAGTCTGTTTATCGGTTTTCTCTGAGGTTTGCGTTAGCAATGCAGAAATATCTTCTCCTTCTTCGCCGATGATGGCGATCATAGCGCCAACGGGAACAGGTTCACCCTCTTTTACAGCGATATGAAGCAGCACGCCATCAAAATAAGATTCTAATTCTAAGGTTGCTTTGTCGGTTTCTACTTCGGCAATGATTTCTCCTGCGCTAACTTTATCGCCTACTTTTTTATGCCAAGCGACAATGCGTCCCTCTTCCATGGTGTCGCTTAACTTAGGCATTTGTATCACCTCCGCCATAGCAGGCAAAGAAAAAAAGAAATTTGCATCTAAAAAACTTTTCTTCTATCTTTGCAGTGCCGTTGCCCGGTAGTCTAATGGCAGGACAGGGGACTTTGGATCCCTTGGTGGAGGTTCGAATCCTCCCCGGGCAGCAAAAAAGCCATGTCTAACTATGAGCTAAAAATCTTTGCAGGTAGCGCAAGCAGTGAATTGGCTCAAAAAATTGCCCAAGCCTATGGTGTAGAATTAGGAAAATCTACCTTAATAAAGTTCAAAGATGGGGAAATCCAACCAAGGTTTTTAGAATCCATTCGTGGAAAAAATGTTTATTTAGTACAATCTACTTATCCGCCTGCAGAGCATATCATGGAATTGTTATTGATGATTGATGCAGCAAAACGGGCATCGGCACATGAAGTTGTTGCAGTGATTCCTTACTTTGGTTATGCACGTCAAGATAGAAAAGATGATTCTCGTTTACCGATTTCAGCTAAGGTGATGGCAGATTTAATCACCGCTGTTGGCGCTACCCGCGTTGTCACTATGGACCTACACGCTGGACAAATCCAAGGCTTTTTTAATATCCCTGTAGATAACCTACATGCATCAGCGGTCTTTATACCTTATTTTAAAAGTATGAACTTAGAAAACCTTGTTGTGGTTTCTCCCGATTTAGGAGGAATCAAACGAGCAAGACGTTATGCAGAGTGGTTAAATGCTGAATTAGCCTTAATGTACAAACACCGCGAACGTCCTAATGAAGTAGCGACCATGCAATTGATTGGAAACGTAGAAAATAAAAATGTTTTATTAGTGGATGATATTGTAGACACTGCAGGGACATTATGTAAAGCAGCAGAGGTCTTAAAGTCCTTAGGGGCACAGCGGATTATTGCGGCAATCACGCATCCTTTGCTTTCAGAAAACGCTGTAGAACGTATTGAACAATCGCCTATAGAAAAACTTTACGTTACAGACACCATTCCTTTAAGGAAGTTTAGTCCAAAGATTGAAGTTTTATCCATAGCCACTATCTTTGCCGAGGCATTGCGGAAGATTCATCACTACGAATCGGTCAGTTCGTTGTTTTTAACTTAAAACGTATTTCATTATGCAAGAAGTCCATATTCAGGCACAGGAACGCAAAGAACGGGGACGTAGTGCAGCACAAAGAGCAAGAAGGCAAGGACTCGTTCCAGGAGTATTATACGGGAAAGACGTTCATAAGCTTCTCTACGTACGCCGCCACGACCTAAATAAAATCGTTTATACATTAGAAACCTATCTTGTCAATGTAGAACTCAACGGTGAAACTTTTCAGTGTGTCATAAGAGAAGTTCAATACCATCCTGTACATGATTACATTATGCATGTAGACTTTTATTGTGTTCCTAAGGATGAGCCTGTAACGGTAGAGTTGCCTGTTAAATTAGTAGGGGTAGCGCCTGGGGTGTTAGCAGGGGGACAATTAGTACAGCAGATACGGAAGATGCGGGTAAAAGGCTTGATTAAAGATTTACCTTCAGCAGTAGAGGTAGATGTAAGTAATTTACAATTAGGTAAGGCACTGTTAGTTAGGGATTTACCGCCTTATCCTTTTAGGGTTCGCATGGCACCTACAGTAGCGATTGCACGCATAGAGATTCCAAGGGCTTTACGGGTTCAAAGAGAACAACAACAGCAAAGTTGAGTCTTGCAGACGCACTAATTGCTTATCATCCTTATTTTTACGCCCATCCCCTGCCACCTTACCATCGTTTTCCAATGGAAAAATATGATTTACTTCCTCTTCAACTACAAAGAGAAGGATTAGTTCAGCCAAAACAGTTTTATATTCCTACTATTGCTGACGAACTTCCTATTACTTTAGTGCATAGTAAAGGGTATTATCAGGCGTTACAGCAGGGAAAGGTTTCTAAAGCGTTGATGCGACGTATAGGCTTTCCTTATTCCTATCGGCTTTTTTTAAGGGAATGTGCAATTGTGGAGGGTACGATAAAAGTGGCTTTGCACGCTTTGCGTCATGGTTTGGGATTTAATATTTCTGGCGGTACCCACCATGCTGCTCGCCATTGGGGTGAAGGCTATTGTCTTTTTAACGACATTGCTATCGCCGCAGCCTATCTGCTACACCAAAAAAAAGTAAAAAAAGTCCTTATTATTGATTTAGACGTCCATCAAGGGAATGGTACAGCGCTTATTTTCCGAAACAATCCTGATGTTTTCACCTTCAGTATGCATGGTGCTAATAATTTCCCTTTGCAAAAAGCCCAATCAGATTGGGATATTGCCCTACCCGACCAATGTGATGACGAAACTTACCTAAACACCCTTGAAGACGCCTTAAAGGTACTTTATAAAAAAGTCCAACCTGATATACTTTTCTATGTCGCCGGTGTAGATGTGTTAAAAGAAGACCAATTTGGAAGACTTGCGCTCTCCATAGAAGGGCTAAAGCAAAGAGAATGGCTTATGGCTGAGTTTGCTTATAAGCATAGCTTACCTATGGTTGTTTGTCCTGCAGGAGGTTACCCAAAATCCTTAACGCTATTGGTTCAAGGTCATACGCTTATTTATAAAGCTACCCACTATTACTATGGCTGATATTTTCAAAGATTTTGAGACTTTAAAACAACAAATAGAGCAACGGCAATGGAAACCGCTTTATTGCTTTTGCGGTGAAGAACCTTATTTTAGAACAGAGTTAATCAATTTATTAATAAAAAACGTCGTAGATGATACCTTTGCAGAATTTAATAAAGATGTTGTTTATGGCGATGAGGTTACAGCAAAACAATTACTTAGTTTACTAAGAACGCCACCTATGATGGGGAACTTCCGATTAGTTCTTTTAAAAGAAGCCCAACGTTTCAAACAATGGGATGCTATGGTACCGTTATTAGAAAAACCTTTATCAAGTGTTATCTTTGTAATAGATTATGTGGGCAAATTAGATAAGCGCAAAAAGTGGGTAAAAGCGATTCAAAAAAATGGGGTTTTATTTGAGTCTCCGACGTTGTACGATTACCACACGGCAGCTTTGATTCAATATTTTGCCAAGCATTACGGATTATCTTTAGATGAGGCAGCAATAGATTTAATGGCACAGCGTCTTGGTCCGCAGCCAAAGGTCATTCAAGCAGAAATGGAAAAATTAAAACTTTTCCTCGGTGAAAAAACGAAAGAAGTTCAAGTAGAGGTACTTTATGATTTTCTAGGGTTTCATCGCAAATATAATGTTTTTGCACTATTAAATGCTCTTGGAGAACGTAACTTTGACAAAGTAATGGAGATTGTGCAACATTTAGATGAGCATCCGTTGAAGACTTCGTACCATTTATTTCATTATCTACTTCGGTTGTTGCTTATTAAGTCACAGGGGTGCAAGAGCGCTAAGGAAGTAGTGCAGGTATTGGGATTGCGTTCTACGTACATTGCCAAGCAGTATTTACAGGCTTCTCAACATTATTTGAAAGAAGAATTAGAACGGGGATTAGAAGCTTTACATCAGTTAGACCGTTATCTGAAGGGGATTAAGTTTTCTGTGATGGAAGGGAAACAATGGTTAATGTGGACACTTTATCAAATAGTGGTAAGGTAGATTTTTTTACTTTTTTAAAGGGTTTTTCTCATGAAGCGTTACCTGGGAGGGTAGCTCAGCAGGAGATGATGATGTACACGGAAGGGGAACGGGTAAAACGATGGAATATCCCTTCGCATGCGCAACAAAGTGCTGTAGCGGTTATCTTAAAAGAAGCACAAAATCCACAAGTGTTATTATTACAGCGTGCTGCGCATTTAAAACACCATCCTAATCAGTGGGCTTTTCCGGGAGGGATTCAAGAAAAAGGGGAGTCGTTAAAAGAAACAGCATTAAGAGAAGCGTATGAAGAAGTAGGCATCCCACCTCAAGCGCTCCTTTACTTAAATCAGCTTAGCAAACTCTACATTCCTGTTTCTAACTTTGTCGTCTATCCTTTTGTGTTTGCTTTAACGAAAGAAATTCCGTTAGTGTTAGATACTACAGAGGTTCAACAGTATCGTTGGGTAGTATTAGCGGATTTACCGCGTTGTTTTAAGCGTTACAGGCGTTGGTATCAGAATCGTTGGTATATTGTCCCTTGTTGGGACATAGGAGATGTTGTGCCGCTATGGGGAGCAACAGCGATGATGTTAAATGAATTATTATGGTTATGGCGTCGTTATAAGATGCCGTAGGCTAAGATAGCCCGTGCTACTCTTTCGTAGCCAGCAATGTTTGCGCCTTTCATATAGTTAATTTTTCCATTTTTTTCTTCGCCATAGGCAACGCATTGTTCATGGATGTGGCGCATAATGGTTCTTAAACGATAGTCTACTTCTTCTTTGGTCCATGAGACGCGGCTTGCGTTTTGTTGCATTTCAATTCCTGAGACGGCAACACCACCAGCGTTTGCTGCTTTTCCAGGACCAAAAAGCACACCCGCCTCTTCAAAAGCTTCTACGGCTTCAGGTGTACAAGGCATATTAGCCCCTTCCGCTACTAAACGACAACCATTTTTAATTAGTGTCTTAGCGTCTTCTAAATCTAATTCATTTTGTGTAGCACAAGGAAACGCTAATTCTGCTGGCACTTTCCATGGTCGTTCCTTAGGATAGAAGTTCAATTTATATTCTTCAGCAAAGGACTTTAGGCTGGTACCTCGGCGTTGTTTGAGGGCTTTAACGAAAGCTAATTGTTCTTCTGTTAATCCTTGTGGGATATGCACCATGCCTGTGGAGTCTGATAGCGTTAGCACTTTAGCGCCCATTTGAATAAGTTTTTCTGCTGCGTGTTGTGCTACGTTTCCTGCGCCGGAAATCACGGCGGTTTTTCCTTCTATGCTATCGTTTTGGCGAGCAAGCATTTCTTGTGCGAAGTAGACACAGCCGTAGCCTGTTGCTTCGGGGCGTAATAAACTACCGCCGTGTTCTAAGATTTTTCCTGTGAAAGCACCGGGTTCATGCCCGCGGAGTTTTACTAACATACCGTACATATAGCCGACTTCTTTACTTCCAACTCCAATGTCACCAGCGGGTACATCTATATAACGACCGATGTGGCGGTAGAGTTCTAACATAAAGGCTTGGCAAAAGCGCATGATTTCGCTATCGCTTCGTCCATGGGGATTAAAGTCAGCACCCCCTTTGCCTGCACCTAAGGCTAAGCCTGTTAAACTATTTTTAAAAATTTGTTCAAAAGCCAGGAATTTAATCATGCCTAAGTTCACTGAAGGATGAAAGCGTAGTCCACCTTTGTAAGGTCCTAAAGCATTACTCATTTGAACACGATAACCGCGATTGATTTGGACTTTTCCTTGGTCGTCTACCCAGACGACGCGGAAGGCAATAGCGCGGTCGGGCTCCGTTAAGCGTTCAAAGATACGGGCATCTCGGTACTCTGGTTTCGCTTGCTCATAGGGTAAAACGTCTTTGGCAACCTCATATACGGCTTGTAAAAACTCTGGCTCATGCCCATAACGGGCTTTTAATCGCTCCATCAGTTGATGCACTAACTCCATAGGCTGATAAATTAAATTTTACGGCTCAAACATACTATTTTTTTTGCCATTCCACGAAAAGAATTTCTCCTAAATGATAAATTCCTAATTGTCTAGCAGCATTTCCTTGACAAATAGCGAATTCTACTAAGCCACTGCTACCTACATAAGCTACTTCTTTGCCTTTTTCCACATAACCGAAGGATTTTTTAAAAGGGAAAAAATATTTTTTGTTGTTGAAGGAGACCAGAAGCGTTCCTTGCGGAGTACCTTCATAAGATAGGTTAGTAATAAGGTTTCCGAAGTGGTCTATATAAATCACTTTTGCTTTCTGTTTTTCTTGTAGAGGCTTAAAAGGTAGTTGAGCTTTAGGGAGAGGGATCATTTGTTTTTCCACAGGTTGTTCTAAAGCGATGGCAGCGGCTAAGGGAGCAAAAATATCCCGTCCGTGAAAAGTATTGCTAATGTTTTCCAGAGCTACGGAATGAGGATTGACTTTGTACAAAGTTACTTTAGGGGCATAAAGGGCGATAATCCAGTCTAAGACGCCGTTATCGGGAGCGATAAAGTGGTAATCTGGGGTTTGAAGATAAAGGATTGCTCGTTGGGTTCCTACACCGGGATCTACCACAGTTAAAAACACGCTATTTTGGGGAAAGTAGCGATGGTGTGCCCAAAGCAAATAGCGGGCAGCATCAATAGATTGGGGAGGTACTTCATGACTTAAATCCACAATAGGGATTTGGATGCCTTTACTATATAAAACGCCTTTCATAGTCCCTACGTAGCCATCTTTATTTCCAAAATCCGTCAATAATACAAGCGTTTTCATGTCCCCGAAGATAAAGATTTGCGACTTTGCAAAGAACTTTTTTTCTTTGCCGAAGTATGGGGTCGCTGACAAAGCGTTGGTATTTAATAGGATTGATAGGACTGCTTTTAATGCCGTTAGTGATTGTTAGCATCGTTTCAGAAGGGTATTATAAATGGTTAACGTTGTACATCTTAGGGGGGTTAGCCATCGTAGTGGCATACATTAGCATTCGTAATCTTTACTATTTATGGTATTTGACTTTTGCAGTGTTACCCCTTTCGTTGACTTTGGAAGAGATTATAGGGGGTGCTTCGGTTGCAATTCCTAGCGATTTAGCAGCGATTCTTTTTTTAGGCGTTGTTTTATTGCGTGCAAAACAATGGAAAAGAGAACTTCTTCAGATTTTTCGTCATCCTTTAATGTGGATTCTTAGTGGTTATGTATTATGGATTGCCTTCACTACGCTGTTTTCGGTGGATGTGGTGGTTTCCCTAAAAGCGCTTTTGAGTTTTACTTGGTATTTAGTAGGCTTTTTAGTTTTTTCTGCCATTGTTTTTTCCCGTCGTGCGTATTTGTTTTCGTGGTTATTTGGTCCTGTATTACCTTTGTTAGTGCTGTTATTATGGACGCTTGGTAATCATGCCATGTTGGGTTTTAGTTTTAAGGGATCTTATAAAGTTGTATATCCTTTTTTTAGGGAACGGACGATTTATGCAGCGTATTTAAGTGTAATGGTTTTCATTTTACTTTTAGGTTCTTCTTTAGCACAGCATAGTCGGCAAAAGTTTGGTGCTTTAGCGGTAGGTATTTTAACTTTTGTAGCCTTAATATTATCTTATACTCGTGGAGCATGGTTAGGAACCTTAGCAGCAGGTTATTTGATTATTGTAGTCCGTACTTGGCGTTTATTGAAAAAATTATACTTTCTTTTAGGAATTGGACTTGTATTTTTTATCTCGTGGATTGCGCCACAGATTTTCAAGGAATTAAGTAAAAAGGCTACTGTTACTAGGAAGGTAACCATTGCGCAACATTTTACTTCTTTACTTCGTCCAACGGATGTATCCAGCAAAGAGCGTTTGAATAGATGGGTAGCAGCTTATCATATGATTTTAGATCGTCCTTGGACGGGGTTTGGCATGGGAAACTTTACTAAACATTATGCCCCTTATCAATCCAGAAAGTTTAAGACGTGGATTAGTACGAATCGGGGTGAGACAGGTTCAGCGCATAGTGAATTTTTATTAGCGGCAGCAGAGACAGGGGTTATCGGAGGCTTGTTTGTTTTACTATGGTTCGTGGTTTCTACGCTTATAGCAGCACGGGGGTATTTAACAGCACAAGACAAGGCTATTAAACAGCTTTATTTGATAGCTATGACTGCTTTAGTTGCTTATTATGTTCATGGTATTGTGAACAATTTTTTAGATCACGACAAGATGATTATTCCTGTAATGATTTTGAACGGTTTAATCATCAGTTTGGATCGCTTTCATAGGCAACCTTTAGGCAAAAAGAGCGTATAACGAAAATAGATAGTTAACTTAAATTGTGGTAGAGCTATGCAAAAGCGAGTCGTTCAGTTTGTTTTGGGTTACGGTATTTGGATCGCCTTAGGAGTTGCTTTGGCGTATTATTTACACAAAAGCCATTTGGATCCTGCTTTATTAAGGGCAGCAGGAAACTCTACGACGTATGTAACAGTAAAGGATGGCAATTGGTCCGACCCTTCTGTGTGGAATCCTACAATTCCTCCCGACCCAATCGGATCGGGGGTTGAAGTAATTATCAACCATATTGTTAATGCCGACTTGGAGATTGAAGTTGATGGTGGAAGCCTAACCATAGCATCCGGTGCTCAGCTAAATGTAGAAGAAGAAGTGGAGGTAAAATCTAATGGAACCTTAATTGTAGAGCAAGGTGGGGGACTTTCCACAACAGATTTAGAGGTAAAGGAAGAAGGAAGTGTTTCCATTAGTGGTACTGTAAGTGTTTCCGAAGAATTAGAGATCCAAGATGCCGGAACTTACGTAGAAATTACGCCTTCTGGAGCCTTATGTTTGATAGGTGCTAGCGAATTTGACTTAAAAGAGGGAGCGCGGTTGGTTAACAATGGGCATTTGGGCATTTCATTGACCCAAGCAGGAAATGCTGTAATTCAAGACGATGCTCTTTTAGATAATGGAGGAACCGCCCGCATAGAACCCGATTTAATTTTAGACCAAGCAAAAATCTTAGGACGTAACGGTATATTATGTACGCAAGTTTTATATAATCAGGGCTCTATTGGAGGCACCTTAGACGTTTGCCAATGCGTAGGAGGGAATAATCCTATTACAGGTAGTGGTAGTGTTCAGCCCACTGTAACCATTTGTACCCAATCTATTCCTCCTGATGTATGTGGAAGTGTATTTTCTGTTACCTTCGCTAAAATCGATGCTATTTTACAGGAAAACGGCAATGTTATCGTATCTTGGCAAGTTGCCGCTGAATCCGACATAATGCTTTACGAAATAGAACGTGCTGTAGGTTCTCCACAATCATGGCAAAGTGTAGGGAATGTAGGAGCAAAAGGGATTCCCAGTGCTACGTATACGTTTGAAGACATCAATCCGCCTAAGCAAGTACTTTATTATCGGATTAAAGCGATGCAAAGCGATGGCAGTTTCCTTTATTCTTCTACTGTGGTAGTTAAGGCTGTAAAAGCTGCTACGTTAAAAGTATATCCGTCTCCTGCAACTAATTTCATACAAGTAGAGGGACTAAAACGAGAAAATGGCAACCAAATTGTGATTTATCAGTTACAGACCGCTCAAGAGATGCTACGTTTATCCATTGAGTCTTTCGAGCGGCAACCTTATCGGATTGATATCAGTAATTTACCTTCGGGCATCTACATATTAAAACACGGCAAGGAAAGCGTGCGTTTCATTAAACAATAGTTAACAAGGGGTGCTTTAAAGCACCCCTTGTTTTTTATTGAAAAAAGTGTTACCTTAGCAACCCTAAGAAGGTAGGATTAGGAACTTAATTTTTTTAGCTATGAGAACCTTAGAGGAGTTTAAGAAGTTTTTTAATGAAGAGCTGTTACCCGAGTTGCGTCCATTGGACCGAAGACGGAAGGGAATTATAATTAAAGCCTGGAGTGTTGTATTTGTTTTTGTCGTTTTATGGGCTATATCCATGTATTTTATTGTAACATCAGAATTTACTAAAGACTCTCCTGGATGGCCTATATTGGCAACATTGGTTTTTGGCGTTTTAGCTTACGCCTTTTATCGGGAAGTTACTTCTAACCGGAAATTCTATTTGGCTTTTAAAGCCAAAGTTATTGACCGTATTGTTAAATTCATCAATCCCAATTTTATTTACATTAGCCACAAATATGTAGCCCCTTTCCATTTTGTTAACAGCAAATTATTCCCGAAAGTTCCAAAGAAATACAAAGGGGATGATTACGTAGGAGGGCGTCTAAGCGATGATATTCAATTAGAGTGCTCTGAGATTGAAGTCAAATATTTAGAACAAAGTCCTGATGGAAAGCGAAAAGAACTGCGTCCGTTATTTCACGGGCTTTTTTTTGTTGCTCAAGTAGACTTACCTTTTAAGTATTATTTATTAGTTTTGCCTCGGGGTACTGCTATAGAACCTTATAAAGAAATAGGATTAAAGGACTTACAAGAGTGCAAGGTAGAAGATGAGAAATTTTCTCAATATTTTACGGTGTTTTCAAATGATTGCGAAGGGGTTGCACCGATATTGAAAGGAGAATTACCGAAGTTATTAGTAGAGTTCAAGGAAGCGGGGAGTAAGCGTCAGCAAAGACGTCGCCAAATTTATCTTTCAGTAATGAAGAACCGCATTTATATGGCATTGCCTGCTTATCAGCCGCTATTTGAGCCGTATTTATACAGAACGTTAATTAATTATAAAAACTTAGAGGAATATTTCCTCGACCTTAACGAAGCGGTTGGTGTTACCGAAGCAGTATATAAAGCGTTATTGAAGTCAGCTGTGGAAAAAAGTTTTGGTTAAGCGTTTTATTAAGGCGATTGTGGTTGTAGGAGGGGGCATAGGCATGTTATTGCCTATGTGGGGGCGTTTTTTTCCTGCAACACTATCC
>WFXK01000098.1 GCA_015490695.1 Bacteroidota bacterium
CGAAGCTATCATGGAGCCTATGAAAGTACATAACTTGTATAGCAACGACAAAGAACGAAAAGAAAAGGTTATAGAGCTTTTAGAAAAAGTTTCTTTACATCCTGACCATTTTTATCGTTATCCCCATGAATTTTCTGGCGGACAACGGCAGCGAATCTGTATCGCTCGGGCTTTGGCTGTTAATCCCCGTTTTATTATCTGCGACGAATCGGTCTCTGCCTTAGATGTTTCGGTTCAAGCGCAAGTATTGAACCTGCTTTTAGACCTCCAAGAAGAATTCCAATTAACTTACATCTTTATTTCTCACGACCTTAGTGTGGTGAAGTTCATGAGCGATAGAATGTTAGTAATGCGCAACGGAAAAATTGTAGAAAGCGGATTGACAGAAGAAATTTATAGAAATCCCCAAGCAGAATACACTAAAAAACTCATAGATGCTATTCCGCTTGGACGCATCCAAGACATTGAACGGGCTTTGCAGCGAAGGAAACAGCAGGTCGTATAACGTATGCGATGGGTTGTTTTGTTGCTATGCCATATAGCAATTGCCCAGAAAGCGCTTCAAGGACTTGTTTTAGATAAAAAGGACCACTTGCCTTTGCCTGGTGCCTTGGTGAAAGTCAATCGGCATAAAACGTTAACGAATAACGAAGGCTTTTTTACTATATTGCTTGAAGAGTCGCCACCTTATTTTATAGAAGTGCGTTATGTAGGTTATCAAACTTATAAAGACACGCTTTATTCGTTCCCTTCAGATACATTAAAGCTTTTTCTTCAAGAGCAGGGGATTTCCTTACAGGAACAAGTTATAACAGCAGCGCGACTACGTCAAGGGATAGCGGTAGTACCTGTCAGCTTAGCGTTAATTAAACCTCAACAAGTGGATATTCAAGCCACTGCAGATTTAGTTCCTGCTTTGCAACAAAGTAGTGGCATTACAGTTTTTAATAATCAATTAAGTATTCGTGGTAGTTCGGGTTTTACTTATGGGGCGGGTTCTCGGGTGATGATGCTATGGAACGGCATGCCTTTACTAAACGCCGATAGAATGTCGGTAAACTTTGACATGATTCCTGTAGACAACATAGAGCGGATAGAGGTGGTTAAGGGGGCATCGTCGGTGCTTTATGGTGCAGGTGCTTTGGGTGGGGTAGTTCATGTGATTACTGCAGCACCTGGCGAGCGTCCCGCTACCGTCCTTCGTACACGCATGCGCTTCTTTGACCAACCAAGAAACAAAGCCGCAGACTGGGACGCAAGAAGCAGCGCCGTGCAAACCTCTATCCACTTCTTCCATAATCAAAAAATAAAAAACCTCGGTTATCTGTTGCAATTAGACCTTATCTACGACTCAGGTTACATAAAAGAAGCTTTTAGCCGCCGAATCCGTACTATCGCAGGCATAGAATACCGCCCCATCCAAGGTCTACGCTTAGGATTTCTAAGTCAGTGGGTTAGGGACTCCAGCGCTACGGTGCTTGCTTGGGGAGGCTACCCGCAAAAAGCCCTCATGCCAGGACCAGGATTTTTAACCTACGAAGAACTCATCCGCTACGTCCTTGACCCCTATGTAGTCTATCTCACCCCAAAAGGACATATCCATAGTGTAAAATCCAGAGTTTATCATCAAGTCAATCGTTTAAGCACAGCACAATCGGGAACGGCAACCCTCTATTTTAATGAATATCAATATACTCACTTTTTTTCTGAACACCTACAAACGGTCTTTGGTGTACAATACGTGCGAAATATAGCAAGAACCGATAGCGTTTTCGGTAACGCCTTTTCTAACCAAGCGGCTGCTTTTTTACAAATAGAAAGTCGTTTGTCTCCCCGTCTTCGTATTAGTGCGGGTGTACGTTATCAATATGAGCAAATCACAGGGAGCAATGTAAAAGATACTGTGATTCAGCAGCAGCGTCTGCAGAAGCGCCTTCCACCAGAAACATTTGTCACAGTGAACGAACCTTTAGTTCGTTTCGGTATTAATTATCGTTTAGCAAAGGGGACTTATTTAAGGGGCTCTTGGGGACAAGGCATTCGTAGTCCATCTATTGCAGAGCGTTTTACAGCTACACAAGCAGGTAGTGTGCTCATTGTCCCTAATCCTAAAGTCCAAGTAGAAAAGGGCTATTCTGCAGAATTGGGTATCAAGCAACTATGGAATTTTAAAAAGGTTCAGGGTTTTTTGGATGTAGCGGCTTTTGCGATGGTGTTTCAAAACATGGTAGAGTTTTATGTAGATACCTTGCAATTAGTTCAGAGGCGTCAAGTGGCGTTTTCTGCACAGAATATTGCTCAGGCGGAGATTAGGGGGATAGAAGCGGAGTTTGTGCTTCAATGGCGTTTAGGGCGTTTTTGGCAAATGCAATGGCAAGGTGGCTATACGTTTGTTGAGCCTCGCGACAGAGGAGGAAATCCTTTCTTTGAAGGCGACGACCAAGCCATAGATAGCATTTCCATCGCTTTATTTCAAGCGGTTTTAGGCTTCTATCCTAAGGATAGACCCTTCCCCATAGACCGCCCCCCTACATTAAAATACCGCAGCAAACACATGCTTCGCTCCTCCCTAACCCTTAACTATAAAACTTGGAACTTGACTGTAAATTACCGCTATAATAGCCACATTGTAAACGTAGATATGCTCTTCTTAGTAGATATGAAGCGACTTATTCCAACGATTCCTGATTCTCTGCGCTTCTTTCCCGATACTTATGAATTTCGTAAACAGCACCGCAAGGGTTGGCACGTTGTAGATGTGATTTTAACTCATGCCATCACCCCCAAGGATAAAATTTCTTTTCATGTTTTTAATCTTCTAAACACAGAGTACATGCCTATTCCGGGGACTTTAATTCCTCAGCGTAGTTTTGCTTTGCAATACAAAAAAGTTTTTTGAGAACTTTCATACTTTAGCAGCATGAACAAGGCGATTGCAATAGAGGGGCTAAAGCC
>WFXK01000099.1 GCA_015490695.1 Bacteroidota bacterium
CGGCAGAACTACTTTTATCGCTTCTGTAGCGTTTTAAAATCCTTTACTTATGGAGCAGCGTATTATACAAAGTGTTTTGAATCGGCAGATTAAGGAGGTTAAAGCCCTTTTGCAACAAGGAGCAGACCCAAACACAAGAAACGAAAAAGGCGATACTCTTCTGTTTTTAGCCATTGATAAGAAAAGTTTACCCATAGTAAAGCTGCTTGTAGAACACGGTGCCGATGTACATGCTCGCGGACGTTATCATCAAACACCGCTTATTAGAGCCGTATGGAAAAATGCTTTAACAATCGTGAAGTATTTACTGCCCCTTTCCGATATAGAAGCCGAAGATAAAGACGGCGATACTGCCCTCATCTACGCCGCTGAATTCAATAGACTTAAAATAGCAAAGATTTTAATAGAACACGGTGCCGAGATCAATAAAAGAAACCGTTACCAAAGAACCGCATTGCACAAAGCAGCAGATAGAGGCTACTTAGAAATGGTTAAATTGCTTATAGAACATGGTGCAGACCTGTATGCAAAAGATAAATATGGCTATACGCCCTACAATGATGCGGTGTTTCAAAGCCATAAGGAGGTTCAAAGGTATTTATTGAAACACATGCATCCCCTTGCTCATGCCATCATTACCGAGCAATACGACCTTGCAGAACAACTGATTAAACAAGAAAAATTTATCAATGAACCAACACCAGAAGGTAGCTATCCTATCCATTGGGCTGTCCGAAAAAACCATTTAAAATTACTGAAGTTGCTGGTAGAACATGGTGCTGATGTTAACGTTCAAGACGCCCAGGAAAATACCCCCCTTCACGAAGCCATAGAAAAAGGAAAAAGCCTCTTTTTATACCTTGGTACGGAAGGAGCACCAGAAATCAAAGAAGATAATACAGCAATAGTAGAATTTTTACTAAAGAGCGGTGCTGACCCGAATATCCCCAACAAACGTGGTGAAACCCCTATCTTCTATGTACGAACCTTTTCAGATGCTAAGCTATTGCTGCAGTATGGTGCCAATGTGCATGTAAAAGATAAAGAAGGAACACCGTTAATAGTAAAAGAAGCGGCTAGTTCTAAACCCGCGGTCGCCTATATTGAATTCCTAATAAAGCAAGGAGCGGATGTAAACGCAAAAGATGCTAATGGAAGATCCCCCCTTTATTTTGCCGTTTATCACCTCAATGAAGAACTTTTAGAGCTGTTATTGAAAAATGGTGCAGACCCTTATGTTGTTGATAATGATAACACTTCTATTTTAAGAGTTGCCTTCTGGGCAAGAAACCTCTATAAGGATTCACCAGAGTGGAAACAAAAAGCGGAGAAAATGATTATTAAACTACTCAAGATCCTTGACTTGAAGAAGATTGCGAAAGTGGACAAAGAATATGAAACCAACTATGGTATTATTAAGGCAATAATAGACAATGGCTTATACGACATCACTAAATACATGTTTGAAAAGATGGGTTTTGATCCCTTATACACTGATGAAGAAGGAAACAACCTTTTACACATAGTGGCAAAAGCAGCGCCTTACCAAGACCAGCATAAAATCACGGAATATCTTATTCAAAAAGGCGTTCCAGTAAATGCGAAAAACAACGATGGCATTACTCCTTTGCTTTATGCAGTAGAAGAAAACGCAGCAACTCCTGAAAACTATGAACTTGGAAAAAAAGCTTTTGAAATAATACGATTGTTGGTAGAAGCAGGCGCTGACCCAAATGTTGGAAAAGAAGACTACTACGATGAAGTGAAGAATAAAACGCCGTTAATGTACGCTGCTCAAAAAATGTATGCTCCTGAGGATGAAGACGAAGGACCTGCCATTGCTTATAAAATTATAAAATTGCTATTGGATGCAGGAGCAGACCCCAATTTAAAAGATTCTGCTGGAAAAACCGCTTTGCACTATTTGGCTGATTCAGAAGTACCTCATCCAAAAGCACTGGAATATTTACTGCAAGTAGGCGCCAACATCAATGCCCAAGACAACAATGGCGATACGCCCCTGCATTGGGCAATAAGGAAAAAACGTTATGACTTAGTAAAAATGCTTGTAGAAGCAGGTGCTGATAAAACGATTAAAAACTATAGAAAGAAAACCCCTTGCATGATAACGCGAAGTAAAAAAGTAAAGGCTTTGTTAGGTTGTTAATGAATAACACACCAAAACTCAAAAAACTGCCTACAAATCCCCTTTGATTTCTATGAAATTTTTATCTTTGTAATGTGGGTTATCATGACCTAAATTTTGAGCGCCAACTTTGGGAAGCAGCAGATAGGCTGCGTAAAAAAGTAGAAGTCCACGAATACAAATACGTAGTCCTCGGGCTTATCTTCCTACGATACCTATCATTCGTATTTAATGAAAGATACAAAGAACTCCAAGAAGAACATAAAAACGACCCTGACTTACCTTACATCCTAAAAGATATTGACTATTATTACTCCGTAGGTGCTCTCTACGTCCCTGAAAAAGCCCGCTGGGAATACATCCAACAGCACGCTAACCAACCTAATATCGGTGAAATCATTGACAATGCTATTGAAATTCTGGAAAATGAATACCCAGACCAACTCAAAAATGTAATCCCTAAAATCTATACTCGCATCAATTTATCTCCTGATGATTTAGCTTATCTTATAAATACTTTCTCTTCTATAAACTTCGGTGATGGACACAAAAGTAAGGACATCTTCGGTAGAATATATGAGTATTTTCTCAGTAAATTTACAGAAGCAGAAGGAAAAAAAGGTGGTGAGTTCTACACTCCCAGAAGTCTAACCAAACTCATTGTAGAAATTTTAGACATAAAAGAAGGGCGTATCTTTGACCCTTGCTGCGGAAGTGGTGGCTTCTTCGTAGCTGCCCTGGAAAAATTAGAAAAAGAAAACATACCGGACTACTACATATCGATCTACGGACAAGAATCCAAAGAATTTGTCTGGAAACTTGCTAAAATGAACTTAGCTATTCGTGGTGCCGAAGGCGACATTAAAGTCGGAGACTCCTACCACGAAGATATGTTCCCAGAACTAAAAGCACAATTTGTCTTGTCCAATCCACCTTTTAACGATAGTGGCTGGGGAGCCGACAGAATACGGAGTGATGACCCTCGCTTCCCCTTCGGTATCTCTGATGACAATAACGCTAACTTCGCTTGGATACAAATTTACTTATATCACCTCGCTGAAAACGGAAAAGCAGGCTTTGTTATGGCTAATGGTGCCCTCTCCTCCTCCGGAACCGACGGAAACATCCGTAAAAAAATTATCCAAAACGACCTCATCTACGGAATAATTGCTACGCCTCCTAAACTCTTCTACTCTGTTACTTTGCCTGTTTCTCTGTGGTTCCTACGGAAAAACAAACCTCCTCACATGAAAAATAAAGTCCTCTTCATCAATGCTAAAAAGTTATTTAAACCAATCTCCAGAAAACAAGTCACTTTTACTGACGAACACATAAATAAAATTGTTCAGAAATTTAGACTCTTTGAAAGCGGAGCCGATGAAAACCAAATAAACGAAATAGGTTTTGCAAAAGTCGCTACACTACAAGAT
>WFXK01000100.1 GCA_015490695.1 Bacteroidota bacterium
AGCAAAAAGCGACTTTTTTCCCTTCGGTTTCTGCTTCCATAGATTTTAGAAGGAACTTTGGCACGTCGTTTGACATGGTGACTTTCAGGCGGGTGAAACGAAACACCGATTTTTCTTCCCCTTCTCTCTCAGCTTCATGGACCATCTTTGAACGTTTTGCAAAGATTTATGCATTGAAGGCGGCAGAGCTTCAGTATTTAGCGACTAAAAAAGAAGTAGAGCAGGCACAGCAACAGGTTTTAGCTACGGTGCTGAGTTTATATTTGAATCTTACGCAGACGCAGTATCAGGTTGCTTTGAGTGAGCAGCGTTTGCGGTTGCTTGAGCAGCAGCGTAAGCGAGTAGAGGCGTTAGTTGGCACTGGAGCAACGACCAAGGCAGAGCTGTTGCAGATAGAGGCGCAGATAGCTCAGGAAGAAGCACAAAAAATTCGTTTAGAAGGGCAGTTGAAGCGGTTGCAGTTGCAGCTATTGCAGTTATTGCAGTTACCGACGGATAAGGAATATCGGTTTGCTGGGGTGGTTTTAGACACGACGCTGGCAGATGTGGTGTTGCCGCCTTTATCGGTCTACCAAGAAGAGGTTTTAATCTCAGCTCCGCAGCTGCAAGCAGCCTCTTTACGACGAAGCGCAGCAAAATATCAATTAGAACAAGCCAAAGCAGCACGCTTTCCAAAGTTAATGCTTACTGCCACTATCGGTAGTAGCTACTCTTCTAACGGTGGTGAAATCCGCTTTGACCCCGTAACCAACCAATTCATCCGTACCCGAACCGCCTACCACGAACAAATCCAAGATAACTTCTTCCAAACCGTAGGTGTAAGACTACAAATCCCTGTGTTTACCCAATACCAATTTAAAAGCAATATAGAGCGTAGTAGATTGGAGTACGAGCGTCAGAGCCTTTTGTGGGAGCAACAAAAGAATGAACTATTACAGCAATTGGAGCAGACTTATTTTGATTTTCTTGCGGAGCAGCGCAATTATCAAGCGGTTTTGAAGCAATTACAGGCGGCTTCTGTTAGTTATCGCTATACAAAAGAGCAATACGAATTAGGAAAAGTGGATTTTATTACGTATTTACAGAGTTTGAATGCTTATCAAGAGGCGTTATTGCAGAAGCGGGCTTCATTAGCTACGCTGACTTTACTTTATTTGCAGTTGCAACTTTATAAGAACGCTACAATAGAGCACTTATGAGGCGACGTTGGTGGATATGGCTTGGCATCGTTGTGGTTATCGTTGTTGCGGGTTATAGTGTATGGGGTAGGGGAGACACAACACCTGAGGTGAGTGTAGAAAAAGTAAAGCGAAGGGACATTATAGCCCACATAACGGAATCGGGGACGGTGGTTCCTGCGGTGGAGGTGCCTGTTGCCCCAGATGTTTCAGGAGAAGTCATCGCTATTTATGTGAAAGAAGGGGATTATGTGAAAGAGGGGCAATTGTTGTTAACGATTAAGCCAGAGCATTATCAGGCGGCGTATGAGCAGGCGCTTGCGGCGTTAAACAGCGCTAAAGCAGAATACGCTAACGCAAAAGCTCAATTAGCCCAAAGCCGCTATCGGCTAATGCAAGACTCCTTGAACTACCAACGAAATCTACAACTTTATGAAAAACAAGCGATTTCAAAAGCAGAGTTAGAACAAGCGCAATTTCAATATCAATTGGCACAAGCGCAGTTTGAAGCCGCACAACAACAAGTCCAAAGTGCTTTTTATAGAGTAAAAAGCGCTTATGCTTCTTTGAAACAAGCAAGAGAAAACTTACAAAAGACTCGTCTTTATGCTTCTATGAACGGAGTGATTACAAAATTGAACGTAGAAAAGGGGCAAAGGGTGGTTGGTACAGGACAAATGCAAGGAACAGAGGTTTTAAAGATTGCGGATTTACGGGAGATGTGGGTAGAGATTGAAGTAAGTGAAAAGGATATTGTGAACATACGTTTAGGGAATCGGGCGAAGATTTTTATAGATGCGTTTCCTCGGGATACGTTTACGGGTGAGGTAGTAGAGATTGCTTATTCTCCGGAGCAGGCGAATGTTGCGACGGGGGCAACAAGCGTTGAAGAGATTACTTCTTATCCTGTGAAGGTGCGTATTTTACCTGAGAGCTATCGGCATTTGATGGAGGGTTTAGCGCCTTATGAGTCGCCTTTTCGTCCTGGGATGTCTGCGTTAGTAACGATTTACACCGATACGGCAAAGCAAGCCGTTGCTGTTCCTCTGCAGGCGTTGACTCTCCTTCCTAAGACGGAGCAAGAAGGGGTTTTTGTGTTAAAAGGGAACAAAGTAGAGGCTCGGAAAGTAGAGCGTGGCATCAGCGACGAACGTTATGCAGAAATCAAAAAAGGCGTGAAAGAGGGGGAAAAGGTGGTAACAGGACCTTATAAAGTTTTGACGAAGGTTTTACGGGATGGAATGGAGGTCCAGGTGAAGAGGCGAGAACGTTTTTCAAAGCGGCGCCGATGGAAAAAATAGGCGTTATCGGCTATGGTAGTTGGGCAACAGCCCTAACCTATGTGTTAACCCAAAACCAAAAAGAGGTTTATTGGTGGTTTTACCACGAAGGGGATGTGCATTATTTGCGAAGCCATCGCCGTAATCCACGTTATTTACAACAATTAACGCTTCCGCTGCGCTTTATCCATCCTTCTACAAAATTACCGTGGATCGTAGAACAAAGTGAATTGATTATTCTTGCTATTCCTGCAGCGTATCTCCATAAGCGCATTTATAGTCCTTTGCGGCAGTGCAAGGCACTAAGAGAAAAACCGATTTTGTCTGCTATCAAAGGGTTAGAGCTACGGACTAAATTGCCTATATCGCAGTATTTGCAGCGTTTGTATGGGGTTTCTTCTGAGCACATTGGCGTGATTGCAGGACCAGCGCACGCAGAAGAAGTAGCACAACGAAAAAAAACTTGTATTACTATTGCTTTACCTAAGACAATGCATTTACAGCAAGAGATAAAAAACTGTTTTGAAAACGATTTTATTGGGGTGTTGTTTAGTGAAGACATTGGTGGCATAGAGTATGCGAGCGTTTTAAAAAATGTTTACACCTTGGCGATGGGGATATTGGCGGGCATGGGGCTTGGAGACAATTATCGGGCGATGGCTTTTTGTAGTTGTCTGTCGGAAATGGAACAGGTTTTAGCACAATTGCATCCTATTCCACTTAGGAACATGTTGCATTCGGCTTATTTAGGGGATTTTCTTGTTACGGCTTATTCGGAACATAGCCGTAATCGGCGTTTGGGGTGGTTAGTTGGTAAAGGGTTGTCGGTTCAAGAAGCATTTTATCAGATGCACATGGTAGCAGAGGGCTATTTTGCGTTAAAGGTTTTGTATGAGCATTACAAAGTACGGTTTCCTATTGTTGAGAGTCTTTATCGGATTTTTTTCGCTCAGGCGTCTGTTTCTACTTTGTTGGAGGCGATTCCGTTATTTTAGTTTTACCATCGTCGCATCAAAAGACGATAAATCAGTAAAGCCAGTAGAGTAGATACTAACATAATAACGAAAACCGTATAGGGATTATTCTGGAAAGGTAAAGGTACGTTCATGCCATAAATACTTGAAAAGAGCGTAGGCACCATTAAAGCGACAGTGATGGTGGTCAACATGCGCATTACGTAATTGAGGTTGTTGGAAATCATAGAAGAGAAGGCTTCAGCGATTCTGCCGGTGATGTCTAAGTATACTGTTGTGGTTTCTAAGGCTTGAGCGTTATCAATGAGTACATCTTCAAACATTTCCA
This sequence comes from Bacteroidota bacterium, assembly GCA_015490695.1. Taxonomy (GTDB): domain Bacteria; phylum Bacteroidota; class Bacteroidia; order SpSt-205; family S141-50; genus S141-50. The sequence continues at coordinate 3,761 of WFXK01000100.1, forward strand.
TTTGCATTTCGGTTCCTCGTTGAATGAGTGCTGTGGAACGTAGACGTTGTAACATCAGTTGGTTAGCACGCAAGGCAGTAGTAAAATACACCAAAGATTTTTGTAATTTTAACAACGATAAAACATGACGATTGTCTAATTCCTCTTGTAATTGTTCTTCGGTTTCACGGATGGCTTCATCAATAGCACGCAAGTAGCGAATATAACGGATGCCTGAGCGACTAAAGATTTTTAGAATAATATCCAAAGGAGTGATTTCAGGGGTTTTTGTTCCAAATAAGGTATCGTCTATGATAGGGACTTCTTTAGCGTGGACTGTGATAAGGAAGTTTTGGTTATCGGTGATGATACCTAATGGGCGGGTAGTGAAGGGAAGGGGTTCTTCCTCGTCATCTTCTTCAATAGGAATACGGATAACAATCAAATGGATAGCATCTTCATTTTCATATCTTGGACGTTCATCGGGGTCTAAGGCTGCTGTGAGCATATCTAATGGGATAGTGAAATGCGAGGCGACTTCTTTTAGTTCATTATGTGTAGGTTGTTCTAACAGAACCCATTGCCATTGCCCTATGGTTTGAGAGCGTTTCATGTTTAGTTAAGCGAAGGCGTAGGCGGAAAACGCTTCATCACATTGTAAGGAAACCCTAATAAATCCATTAAATACCCCCATAAATCCTCTGAAGGAGGTTCAAAAATCACTTCTGCAGTAGCAGGAATAACAATCCAAGAATCTTCTTCTAATTCAAAGTAAAGTTGTTTAGGTCCCCATCCTGCGTAACCTAAGAAGAAGCGAATAGAATCTGGGGTGATTTTCCCTTCTGCAATCGCTTTTTCCAATGCTTCAAAATCTGCACCCCAGTAAACTCCTGGAATTACTTCTTCTCCTCCTATTAAATCAGGGCGGGAATGTAAAACATGTAAGGTTTCTGTTTGTACCGGTCCGCCATACCCTAAGGAACTTCCTTCTATATACAATTTGGGTGCTAACTGCTTCAGGCTAATATTCAATGGGCGATTGATTACATAGCCCACACTATGTTGGTCATCGTGTTCGGTTAGCAAGACAACGGTTTTTCGGAAGTTAGGGTCCAGCATAAAGGGGTTAGCCAGTAGAAAATACCCCTTCTGCGGCTCATGTTTCGTCCTAAAACTTAACAACTTTTCCCCTAATTCTTTATCTGTCATCACCATACGAAGATAGCACTTTTATCTTTATTACACTATTCCTTTAAAGAAAAACTTATGCCAATACGGACTAAACACGACAAATAGTCCGAATCTATGATGCCTTTTGCCTGCGTATGCAATTTTGTCTTATGATTCTGAAAAGTATACCCTTCTACTTCTAAGGTGAAAGGGTCTATAATCCAATATTCTTTGACACCTATGGAGGCGTACAACTGGGGTTTGACTTCCATATCGTACATAGCGGTTTCTGAAGTAAGTACTTCACAGACCCAGTCAGCTTTTCGCATAATTACAGTTCCTTGGAGGGCTTCTTTGTTTTCAGGTGCTAAATATACTAAGTCAGGGAGCAAGACGGTGTCATCACTTACATAGAGGGCGATGGGTCCGGCAATAAGGGTGCCTTTCAAATGGGTTTGGTGTAAGGGGTGCAGTTGTGCAACCAGTTCTGTGATTATCAATTGATGATTTACATGGGTTGGCTTTACCTCTACAAGGTCGCCTTTAATTAACTCATAACCATAGGGGCCCGTCTTCCAAAATTGCATTTATTCTAAGTTTAAAATCTTTCTATAGGCTTGTGGATGGCTGAGGAAATATTTTGCAACAGCAATATAGGGGTCTTTCTCTAATTGAGTGGCGATCATTCCTTTTTGATAAAAGTACATAAGTGCAATGTATTGTTTTAGCCGTCGCAAAATAGCCTTTTTATGGCGATAGAATACTTTTTCATTCTGTGTTTGAATAGCAGATTTTAGTTGTTCAATTGCTTTTTTGATTTCCGTTGTGGATTCATAATCTTTTAGCAAGGTATCCAATTTTGTAAGGAATACTTGTTCAGGAGGTTGATATTGGAAATTTTGTTTTTTGACGAATTGGATGAATGCTTGGAAATCGTTATCGTTTAAGGTGATTTCATTCCAGTTTTGTGGTTTAGGGTGGGTGTGGATATAGCGGACAGCGAAATCAAAAAGCAAGTATTTTTCTGAGAGTTGTTTTAGGATTTCTGGGTCTTTGGGGTTTTGGATAGTGGAGTCAGGGGAGATACCGCCAGCATCTAAGACAGCTCTTCCGTGTCGGGTTCTAAAGGTTTTTCTCAGGCTATCGGCGATTTTAATAGAGCGTCTTTTTGCATCGCCATGTTGGTATTGCACTGCTTGAATGCAACGTCCGCTGGGAGTGTAATAACGGGCTGTAGTGATTTTTAAGGTGCCATTGTAGCTGATAGAATGGGTTGTTTGTACTAACCCTTTTCCGTAGGATTGTTCTCCTATGATAACGCCTCGGTCTAGGTCTTGTATGACACCTGCGACGATTTCGCTGGCGCTGGCACTATTTCGGTTTACTAATATTACTAAAGGGGTTTGGGTATCAAAGGGGGTTTTTGTAGCATGGTAAACTTGATTAGCATTAGGCGCACGTCCACGGGTCTCTACTACTTTCTCTCCTTGTTCAATAAATAAATTAGCCACGCCTACGGCTTCCATTAAAAGCCCTCCTGGATTGTTTCTTAAATCCAAAATAATTCCTTGCAATTGAGGATTTCGGGTTTTTAACTGCTCTAACGCTCTACGTACCTCATCAGCAGCTCCTAAGGTAAAGTTACTCAAACGAACGTAGGCATATTTGTTATCTATTAAGGTATAATAAGGCACCTCGGGGATTTTAATCTCTTCTCGGGTTAAAGTGAACCAAAGGGGTTCTTTAGCCCCATAGCGCGCTACTCTCACTTTGACTTGGGTCCCTTCTTGACCACGGAGCATGTTACTTACTTTCTCTAAGTCGGTAACCTTATCTGCTATAATTTTATCGTCTATTTGTAAGATAGTATCTCCTGGGAGCAAGCCTGCTCTTGCCGCCGGACCTCCTTCATAAACCTCTGCAATCACTATGTAATTACCACGACGAAAAATCTTAGAACCAATGCCACCGTATTTCCCTGTGCTCATAAAACGAAAGCCTTCTATTTCGGATGAAGTAATATAGCTCATGTAAGGGTCTAAAGACTTCAACATCGCATCTATTCCCACTTTTACAAACTTATCGGGGTCTACTTCATCAACGTAATTTTTATCAATAATTCTTAAAATGTCAGCGAATATTTCTATGTTTTTTGCGATTTCAAAATAATGTTCTGGTACGGTATAATATCCAAGGCTGAAGATGCCAAATAGTGTTAATAAAATGATTTGCCAGCGGCGCATACAGGGTTCAAAGTTAACAAGGAATTTCTTTGGCTTCAAGTTTTAAAACAACAGCCAACGCATAAGGACTTTTTTATACTCTTCAAAGGCTTGTTGTCCTTGTGGTGTAATGGAAATTTCTGTTACAGGGCGATTAGATTCATAAAACTTTGTTATGTTTATATATCCTGCTCGTTCCAGTTTTTTCAAATGTAAACTTAAATTTCCTTCCGACACTTCTAAGGTTTTTACTAAGGTAGTAAATCGTGCTTTTTTATAGCGGTTTAAGTGAACCATGATGCGCAGACGTACTGGGGCATGGATGATGGGGTCCAACATTGCCTTTACGAAAAAACAAATTTTTCTTTTTTTGTCCAAGTGCATCTGCCACCTTTTTTAAAACCTAAGGACTATATTGGCATTGCTGCTACGGCGCGTTTCATTACAGAGGAACAAATTCAGGCTTTTATCCAATTTCTTGATCGACAGGGACTAAAATGGAAACTTGCAGATAACTTAACTAAAAGATGGGGAATTTTTGCAGGTACTGATAAAGAGCGTATAGAGGCTACGCAAAAGCTTTTTGATGACCCTGCTATTAAAGCGATTTGGTGGGCAAGAGGCGGCTATGGCTCCTCCCGCATCCTCCATTTTTTAGATTGGAATAATTTTAAGCGCCATCCGAAATGGCTTATTGGATTCAGCGATATTACTATGTTTCTTATGAAAGCATTAGACCTTGGTTGCGCAGCACTCCATGCCCCTATGGTTTATAAATTTAGTTGTAAAAAAATTTTTTGTTACAAAAAAACAATTCAATATCTTATGGAAGGAAGGTTAACAATACGATGGAAAACAAGCTACGCTCGTGTTTTAACATTTCAAGGTTTTGTAATTGGTGGTAATCTTTCTATATTGAGTCATTTGGTTGGACAGCCTATGAATGTAAAAGGCTTATTAAAAGACCAAATTTTTTTTATAGAGGACACAGATGAGTATCTCTATCACATAGATAGGATGTTATGGCAGCTATATTATGCGGGTTGGCTTGGACAGCCCAAGGTAATGCTCTTAGGGGATTTTGAACCCGTTCATGACAATCCCGATATTGCTTTTCCTTTGACGCTTGAGAAGATGGTAACAGAAAAGATTGCTGTTCCTTTAGTAGATGGTTTTCCTGTGGGGCATGGGGAGCAAAACCTCCCCATCCCCTTAGGGGTTAAAGCGCGATTAGAAGTAGTGGAGCAGCAAGCGACTTTAACGTATTAGGGTTACGGTACCTACGCGTTGGATTTTCTTTCCGTTGAGTTGTTCTGCGGTAATCACGTAGACGTAGACGCCTTCGGGGCATGGGCTGTTCCATGAGGTTCTTCCATCCCATTTATCTATGCCGCTACCTTCCCAAATCAAGTTCCCCCAACGGTCATAGATTTGAATCGTGATGTTTTGTACACCTCTAAACACAGGGAAGAAGTAATCATTTAGTCCATCTGCGTTGGGAGTGAAGACGTTGGGTATCCAAAGTCCAAAGGGATTGATAACTTCTATGTATTTCAATACGGTATCTTGGCATCCATTTTCACTGATGACGGTAAGTAATACGGGATAGGTTCCCGCTTCGTTGAATTGATATTGTACTTGGGCTCCTTGTAGTTGCACCCCTTGGGGGAAGTCCCATAGATAGTCTCGGATAGGGTCTTGCGGATTGGCACTACCACTAAATACGAATTGTACAATGTCTGCAATGTTAATGCTATCGGGTGTGTAAACGAAGTCGGCAACAGGTGGTGAAAGAAGGATTAAAGAAATTGGAGCGGTGGTTTCTAAATAACAGGGACCTTGTACGGCTACGTAGTAGGTTCCTGCTTGATTACCTTGGAGTTGGAAGACAGAACCTTGTTGGAGGAGTTGTCCGTCTTTATACCAATAGTAGGTCCATTGGGAATCTTGTGGTTGGACGGTGAATAAGGCAGCATCGCCTTCACAAAGCAGAGAGTCATCCACGCTCAAAGTGGGATAAATGGAATCACCTTCAAGTACTTGGATAGGACCTAATTGGGTGGAGCAAGCTTCTGCGTAAGTGGTATCTATAATCCACACGCTATAGGTTCCTGTTTGTGTGACGGTGATAGAAGGAGTTTGGTCGCCTGTGCTCCATGCAATCACCCATGAGGGTTGTACACCGCTAAGGCTTAGGGTTAAGGTTTGCCCAGGGCACAAAAACGTATCTTGTGCTGGGGTTAGTTGGGCTTGAGGGTAATCTTTAACAATCAAGTATTGTTCTGCAGTGTCGCTACAGCCCCCACTGCTATAGATGTATTGGATAAGGTGTTGTCCTGCACCTATATTATTTAAATAAATGGTATCGGAAGGGAGGGGTTGTCCATTTACATAGAAAGTTCCTCCTGCGGGTGTTGCACCTGTGAGCGGTACAGCGATAGGGTCTAAGCAGTATACGCTGTCTGTTAAATCAAATAAGGCTAAAACGCTTTGAGAGATAAAGGCAAAGTTTTCTGTATTGAAGTTATTCCAGTTAGGAAGTTCCCATTGGTTGGTTGCGGTTAAGTGGTTGGCTACAGAGGTTCTATTTTCCCATAGGGTTGTCCATTGGGCTAAGCCGTCTTTTACGGGGTCAGTAGGGTCATAGGTGAAACGAATCGTTGCCGAGGAAGTGCCCGCAACCTGCTTTACTTGATGATAATAATCAGGATTCACCAAGCAAACATCGCTGGCTTTTTGATTTCTATCCCATCCTTCTGTAGTAGGGTCTACATTCGCAAAACGAACAGCATATTGATTGGCAGTTGCTTGTTGTGGAATAATTTCTACGGGGCGATAGCGGAAAACAGGTGCAGAAGCCCCTACGGGAAACAAATAACTATTGGTGCTATTGGTATAGCGTACTAAATAGCCACCTAAATCACTGCTTACAAAACCATTTTGACGAATAATAGCACCTGGAGAAGGATTGGTAACAATCATTTGAAAAGTTGTAGTTGCAAGCTCTTTATTTTCTAAATCTAATAGAACTTCCACGTAGGCGTTTTGTTGCAGGATTTTTTTATCGGTTCCACGTAGTAGTAGGCTATCAAAGCGGATGGGGGCATTTCCACGAATGTATTGTTGCGCACCATTGAGGATGACTGTGCCAATGATAGCGGTTCCTGTAGGGTAGTTATCTATGAACATGCCGTTTGCAGCATCGTTTTGTACGGTGTCAGAAGTATAGATAACGCCATCGTTAAAGATTTGTCCTGTGGTTTTGTTCCAGATACCGCCTTCTATATAAAGGATAGCACCTTCTTGGATAGTGAGCGTGTCACCATTGTTGGTAAGTTCTATTTTTTGTTGGGCATAAACGCCCCAGATGCCGAGCATCAAGATTACAAGAAGGATTCGCATAATTACTTATTGTTTAATTTTTTTCTTGCTTCAAAAGCATTCATTACTTTGATGCCTTGAGCTTTGGGATTTTTGAAGAAGGCTTTTTGGCTTCGGGGTTTTCCGTATAAAGTAGGTTTGAGGTATTTGCCTTTGTTGTTGGGGTATTTTTCCATTTCTACTTTGAATTCTTTTTTGGCTTGTTGTGCTGCTTTGTCATTTCGTTCGGCGATAACAAGCCATGCGATTTCCATTCCGGGTTTTGCACCAGCAATAACAAATTGGTTGTTATGAATTTTTTCTTTTATATAGAGGTTTGCAGGGGCGCCTATAGGGGTTAGATGGTAAGAGAAGTTTGTATTTAGGGCTTCGAAGTAGTCAGGGAGTTCTACAATGGCTTCGCCGTTCTCATCTGCTTTTACAATACCTCTATAGAGGGTGTTGGGTTCAGGACCTTCAGCACAGAAATGGACTAAATATTTGTTTTCTGGGTCTAAGGGGTGGTCAATTACGAATAATTTAGTGGTTGCTGTTAAGGTGCTGTTGACGTGTAAATCTCCTTCTACCCATGCATGTCCCCAGAAGACGCCTGCGTAATTAGTGGAAAAGCCCAAGGTGCCATATATAGGGTCATAACCTAAGACGGCGACGCCTGTGCCTGTGATGGTAGTGATATTAGGTCCTGCGAATGCGCCTAATACACCTACGGCGTCTGCAGTGGCGTTTGTAGTGCCGTAAACGCCTATTTGTCCATCGGAGGTGTTTCCGTTGAGTAGTCCTGCGCTACCCCAGACACCGAACTTAGGGACTCCGAGCGTGGCGTCGTTGGCGTCAGCCCAGACGCCTGCACTTTGTCCAAGCGCCCATAGTGCTTCTCCTGCTTGAAAGAGTCCGAATCCTGCGTAGTTAGTGGCGGTTACGGGGTGTGCTCCTCCTGTGAAGATGGCGCCTACACCAGCAGGGTCGCCGTTCCAAAAGTAGCCTCCAAAACCTTGGTTAGAGGTAATGGTTCCCTCTACACCAATCCCTTGAGCGCCTGTAGTAGTTACCACTCCTCTAACTCCTGTGCCTCCTGAAGCCCCTGTTACTTGCCCATATACACCAAAACCGGCGTTTTGGTTAAAGCCTAATACAGCAGCGCTGTTTGCGTTACTGCTGTTTACTACACCTGCAATACCATAGACTTGTGCGGTAGTGTTTAGGTGTTCCCCTCTGATTGCTGCGGTTGTTGCTGTAGCAGAGTTTGTAGTAACCGACAAGCCATGGGTTGCTGCGGTATTGTTTTGTTCTATACGTACTCCTGCAACCCCTGTAACGTCGGTGTTTACGATGTGTACTTTAGAGGTTGGCGTTGTTGTTCCTACACCAAAACGTCCATTTCCACTAAAGGTCATTTGGAAGCCTGCCATAGCAACGTCGGTGTTCTTAATCAAAGTACCTCCTAATTCTACGAAATCTGCTACAATGCTTAAGCCATTACGCACTTGGACATCTATTTCGTTATTGACGGCGTCGTATACTAATCCGTCGCCTGGTGTGAGGAGGCTATCTACGGCGCCTACATTCCATTGGGTTCCATTCCAAATGAGGATTTGGTTGGCTGCTGTACCGGGCATTAAGCGAATAGGGTCTGCTGTGACGCCTGTACCTAAGATAGGAGAAGTGGTGACAGCAACTTGCGTTCCCCAGTTATCACCAGGGACGGTGCCAACAACCCAGGAGTTTGTTGTTGCGTCCCAGACGAGGACTTGTCCGGAGGCAGTGCCGCTGATGGTACCGAAAACGCCATTAGGGTCTACTGTAGCTAAGCGGGTTCCTAAGCCTGAATAAGCGCGGACACGTAAGTTCCCTCCTGCAACGTCTAATTTTTCTGTTGGTGCAGTCGTCCCTATTCCAATGTTTTGCCCATAAAGCCATAGGGCACTGCAAAAGAAGAAAAAGTAAACCCTTCTCATTGCTTTTTCCATTTGTGGCTACAAATATAACAATTCCTCACAACTGATTAAAATCTGTTCAGGAGGTAAAACAAACCGTTGAGTTTA
>WFXK01000101.1 GCA_015490695.1 Bacteroidota bacterium
GAAAAGAACACTGTGATTATTAGGATTTCCAGATAAGATTTGATCTGCTGTTTTTAATGCACCACTATAGTCACCATTATTCATTTGCAATTTAATCATGATGTTATAAAGTTTTGTTCTTTTTGCGGGGTCTTTTTCGTATTGTGCTGCTTGAGCAAGGTTTGTAATAGCTTGCTGTACCTGCCCCTTCTTATAATAGAGGATACCTAAGAATTTATACGATAAACTTTTTTCTGCATCACTGCTTTTTTCTACGGCCTTTTGAGCTTGTTCTATTGCTTCATCATAGGCATTTGCTTTAGCGTAGCCGTTAGCAATGGCTAAATAGAATTTTGCACCACTTCTTTGTTGGAGTTGATAAGCCAGTCGTTCATAGCGGGTTCCTTTAACATTTGCCCATACTCGTTTTGCTTGTTCCACATCACCTTTTTTGAAGTAAGCCATTCCTAAGCCAAAGTAATATTTTGCTGCTTGGGGCTTAGGTAGACCAGCAACTTTGTTTACAGCTGCTTGAAAAGCATTGATGGCTTCGTCATAACGCTCCATTTTTAAATAAATATCGCCTTCAGCGTATAAAATACGTGGGTCGTTAGCCGCTTCGGGAATATCGTTTTTTAATTGTTGTAAAGAAGTAAGGGCTTCGCTGGCACGATTGTCTCTTAACAACAACTTAACAATAAAAATCTTGTACTTAATTCGTTTGGTGGCATCCCCTTCTATTTGATAAGCTTTTTCTAAATACTGTACTGCTTTAGCCCAATCTTTTTGTTTAATGGCAATACGGGCAATCATTAAGTAAGCTGCAGAATAGTTTTTGTTGTACTTTACTGCTTCTTCAAAAGCCTGTATTGCTTCGTCATAGCGTTTAAGTTGTAAAAGGGCTCTTCCTTTTGCGACGTAATAGCGATAATTGGTAGGTTCTAAGCTGATGGCTTCGTTAAACTTTCGTATAGCACTTGCATAATCTTTTGCTCGGTAGTATTTAATTCCTTCACGGAAGGCGGGTAATCCCGGTGCCTGTTGAGCGTAGCTATAAACGGCACATAACCCCGCTAATAATAACGCTTTCCATACAAACCATTTGGCGCTCATAGACTTTTTCGTTTGCTCCCAAAAATCAGGCGCAATTTACAACCTTTTTTTAAAACCCACAAAATCAGCGCTGTGTTCGGAGCAATAATTCCACTCTTCGGTTCAATAAGCCCGCATAACGGGAAGCATGAGGTACCAAAGGCTTGGCATACCCCCTGCCTTCCACTTCTAATTGCTTCCTATTCACACCCCTATCTACTAAGTACTGCTTCACCTTTAAGGCTCGTTCTAACGAAAGACGTTTATCATAAGAAGGATGACCTGTAGAATCAGTAAAACCAACAATCTTCAAAGAAAGCCATGGACATTGTTTTAACAACTGCGCTACACTATCCAAACTGGAATAATAGCGCTGGGCAATCTCACTACGATTGGGCTCAAAAAAAAGAATAGGCATCTGTAACTGCAATTGTCTCAAAGAACGCCCCATGCACAAAGAGCGCTTAGATGGCTTCTGCGGACGATAAACATTTTTCAAAAACAACTGAGCATAATCCCTACAAGCACGAGAATAATAATACCCCTTCAATGAATCCCCTTGCAGCTTCAATTCATAACGTTCTGTCAAACACATAATCCAAGGTGCCTTGGGTTTACGAATTAAAAAACGTACATCTTGTAATACGTAAATCCTGCGTTGAACATCGTAATAGCCTTTAACTTCACATTTATATTCCCCTGCTACGGGCGAATAGCCATAAACGCTCCCTTTCACATTCCCTTTTTCATCTTGTTCTAATTTAAAAATGACTTTATGGTCAGGGGCGTTGCCAAGAACAACCCCCACCCACTTCCCCGTTATATCGGGCGTCTGCCCATAAACAAAAACCCATAACAATAACCACCACCGCATTCGCTAAGCAAAGTTAGTTTTTTTATGTTTGCTCTATGGACTTTATCCATCACCCACGACTCCAATGGATCATCCAAGAGAGCTTGAAGGAAGACACAAACGCCATAGGGGACCTCACCACACAAGCTATCGTACCTTCTGACGCAAGGCTAACAATGGTTGCTTACTATAAAGAGGACACCTTCGCAATCATTGCCGGAATCGCTTTTGCAAAAGCCCTTTTTGAATATTTAGACCCTAATATGCAATGGGAAGCGTACGTAGAAGATGGCGACAAAATAGAAGGCTTTACACCTTTATTTAAAATAATAGGTAACGCACGTGCGCTTTTAACAGGAGAACGCACGGCATTGAACGCCATGCAACGCATGAGTGGTATTGCAACCCTAACGCATCAAGCCGTTCAACAAATCCAACATACTAAAGCTAAACTATTGGACACCCGAAAGACAACTCCCTTAGTACGCTTCTTAGAAAAATGGGCAGTTGCTATCGGAGGGGGGGTTAACCACCGCTTCGGTCTCTACGACGCCGTCATGATTAAAGATAATCACATAGACTTCGCTGGCAGCTTAACGAAAGCATTCCAAAAAGTAAAACAATACCTTGAACAACAGGCATTAGATGTCCCCATCATTGTTGAAGTTAGAAACTTTGATGAATTAGAAGAGGCGCTCGCTTTAGAAGGTATCACACGGATTTTGTTAGATAATTTCTCTACTGAAGATTTACGCAAAGCGGTTCAAAGGGTACAAGGGAAAATTCCTTTAGAAGCTTCGGGTGGGATAACAATAGAACGTTTGAAAGCCGTAGCAGAAACAGGCGTGGATTTTATTTCTGTTGGGTTTATCACTCATCAGGCGAGGGCAAAAGACATTGCTTTAAAAGTTGTTTCATAAAAAAGAAAGGGGGAAGCGCCTTCCCCCTTTCGCACTGCTCAGACAGCCCACTACGGTGAGGGAATCAGGGGTTGGGTAGCTGCGGCAGGGGATTGGCAGGCGTGTATCCAGGCGCATTCGCATAAGTGTTCTCCAATACCTCCACAATCGCAGGCGTGTAAGCAACCACAATCAAAAAGATTAAAACCATAATCCATGGTGCTAATTGATTTAACCACGCTACTTTTCGCTCTTCATGTAAAGGCTCTGACGTAGGAAAATATAAAACCTCATCGCCTGCTTTTGTCCAAATCAATGTTCCAAAGAAAGCAATAAAATACACTAATGCTGCAATGAACAAAATCACGCCACCTATGGCTGTAATAGTTGTCCATGTCTCCCAATCAGGACGATATAAGTCGCTTTGAGGATTTAAGTAAGTGATTCCTAAGTTTGTTCTTCTGGGTTCGCCGTGGAGCCCTCCTATCATAAGTCCTGTAGAGAGGAATGCCAAGCCTATAGTCCACAGATAAGGGAACACCATAGCGCCCCAGCGCCACGGACAACGCCGCCCACTAATATGCTCCATCATGTAAAGCGCCATGCCTAACATCCCCAAAATCACCGGTCCCGCTACAGTCAAATGGAAATGACCAGAAATCCAAGAAGTGTTGTGAACTACCAAATTCATATTGTAAGAAGCGTTTACAATCCCTGTAAAACCACCAAAAATGAAAATCACAAGCCCCATGACTAAATAAGGGAACAAATACTTGTCTTTGTCCCAATAAGGTTGTTTAAACATCCAAGAAAAGAGCCCTCTTGCACCTCGGCTCCAAGCACCATGCTCTAAGGAAGCAGCAACAGTAAAAGCCGTAATCAAACTGGGGACGGCAACAAAGAAAGTAAAGAGACTATGAAGCAATTTAGTGTCTTTGCTTAATCCCGGCTCTGTAAATTGATGATGAACCCCTACAGGAATAGAGAACACAATAAAAAGCAAGAACACCAATCGGGCAGCATTATCAGAAAACAATTTGCCTCCACTTAACTTAGGAAGCATTACATAGTACATGATGTAAACAGGCAGCAGCCAGAAATACACTAAGGGGTGTCCAAAGAACCAAAACAGGGTTCGGCTTAAAGGGATGTTAATGGTATTTATCCATCCTAAGCTCCAAGGAATGAGCATAAAGAGCACTTCCACGGCAACAGCAGCAGTAGCAACTAACCAAATGATAAAAGTTGCCATAATACCTAAAATAGCTAAAGGGATTTTTTTATCAGGATTTTCCCTATGCCACTCCAAATAAAGGGGAATCCAATTAAAGAAAGCGACCCAAGAGCCGACAATAAGCAACGCAGCACCAATATAAAAAGCAGGATGGGCTTTTAAAGGAGGATAAAAGGTATACAATACTGAGGCATCTCCACTTAGCATAGGAATAGCTGCAAGGATGGTTCCTAAGGTCATCAATCCAAAAGAAAGTCCATTCCAAAGTGGTTTAGGCTCTTTTTCAAGGTAATAAATAAAGAGCGCATTGCCGAAAGCCACAGCAAAAAAAGTAGTATAAACCACCGCATTGATAACTCCATGTAAAGTCAATCCTTGATAATATTCTAAGCCTAAGAAGCTGGTGCTTTGGATAATTCCTGCTCTATAAAGGGTTTGCAAAAGGCCGTGGTAGACACCTAAAACCAGTAGTACTGTGGGGATAAAAAGTTCCCACCACAAAATCCGCTGCGTGAACCGACTGAGCTTTACTACCCGTTCCATGGCTATTGTACAATAATTTTTGTATGCATTTGTTGATGCCCTACTCCGCAATACTCATGGCAAAGGACGTCATAAGTTCCTTTTTTATTAAAAACATGGCGTTGATAAGCAATAGCACCAGGAACTGCCATTAGATTCACATTGGTACCAAGAATTTGGAATCCATGTACAACGTCCTTGGAGACCAAATAAATATCTACAGTAGCGCCTGCGGGGATAGTGATTTCTGCGGGTTCAAAGTTCCACATACGGGCAACGACAAACCACTGATAGTGGTTATCACTGATTTTTTGCAAACTGCCTTCTTTGTAGGGTTCTACTCCTGTAATGCAGTCAGGTACTTCAATTCCTTTGACTTGGCTGGCATAGAGTACTGCAGCAAAAAGGACTGCCAACGCCACCAGACTCCCTGCAATAATGTAGCGTTCTGTCCGTTCCATAAGCCTCTAACTTTGATTTAATAAAATAGCGTAGATGCTGAACCAAATGACGAAGCCGAGCGCGATGAGAAGGATAAAAAACGCTATTGCTCCACGTGGTTTGAAGGTCTCCATAGGTCTTTATAGATTAAGGTAGTTGTCGCAAACCGAAATAAGCCACAGCAACGGCGATTAAAGCGGTGAAAAGCAGGACGCCTAAGGTGATTTTTATACCTGATAACATAGAGCGCGCTATTGCAGGGTCTATGCTACTTTCTTCTTGAACAACAGCGGTAGCTTGCGTAGTTTGTACCGAAGCAGAAGAAGCCTGAGATTGTTCTGACGCCTGAGCAATGTAGGCTAATATGGCTTTGATTTGTTCTTCCTCTAAGGGGGTATCGGGCATCACTGCCTTGTTGTTTTCCTCAAAAAGTTTGACTGCTCGCTCATCTCCCGCCTTAATAAGACTTTGAGAAGACTTTATCCATTTAATTAACCATGCTTCTTCATATTTTTTATGAACACCTTTTAAGTCTGGACCTACTAAACGCCCACCACCAATACGATGACAAGCCTTACAATAGGTTTCAAAGTGTTTTTTCCCTTCTTCTGCAGCATTATTAGCAGCCATCGCAACTGCTACGACAAGCATCCAAAAAATTCCTTGCCGCATCATCCTATTTTTTTAACAAAATTAGATAAGAAGGAGTTTCCAAAAACTTTATTTTTGTGCTATATATCACATTTTTGCGTGATTATAGCTATTTCTTTAACTTCGTAAACTGATGCTGCGGGCAGCCTTGTTTTTATGGGGAATAGTGTGGGCACAAGTTATTATTTTACCCTCGGACCTCATAGGAGTTAATAAACAATTATTCCGTATTCGGGATGTGGACACTTTAACAGGTGGTTGGGTACCTCCAGGCAACAACGGACTACAACAACAATGGAACTATCAATTCAAAATGCAGTCTATAGATACGCTTTTTATTTTACCGCCTTCGGCGACGCCTTATGCAATGGCTTTCCCATCAGCCAACAGAGCAGAGCTGATAAATAACGTGTACGAATACTTTGTAGTAGATAACAGCGGTATTCGTTCTTTGGGGGTGGTTGTGGAGTTGCCGTTTAATTTAGGTGCGCAACCGCTTTATAATCAACCTAATGCGCCTTATCGCTTCCGTTTCCCATGGATGATTGCTGCCGCATTCAGCGATACTGTCTTTAGAACCATTACTCTTCCCACTTTCATCCCCGGCATGGATTCCATCCGGTATATCCAATGGGAAGGGTTCTTTGCTATGGCAGATGCTGATGGACAATTAACCATTAACGGCTATCTCTATCCTGAAGTGGTGCGTAGAAAAGTTTATCATTTCCGAGCCGATACCTTTTGGGTATATAATAGCCTTACTCAGCAATGGAGTGTTTTGCAAGCCTCTCCACCCATTCCTACAGTACGTTATATATGGACCAGCAAACGTTTAGGTGCTGACGTTTTAGAACTTGTTTATACGCCTGCAGAAGATAGTTTGATGGACCTATGGTATGTTTTAGAAAACGTTGTAAAACGTGTAGAACCTGAAGCCTTAGGATGGAGAGTCTATACCGATTGGGGTCATCAGCAAGTGGTGTGGGAGTTTCCTCAAACGATGGAAGGAGAATTGGTCGTTTATGATGCTTTATCACGACAACAATGGAAGACGAAAGTAGCTGACCGAAAGGTTGTAGTCAAGTTTGCCGATTGGGCTCCTGGGGTTTACTTTTGGCATTTTACCAACAGTGCTTTGAGCGTTTCTGGACGTTTTGTAGTTTGGCACTAATTTTGCATAGATGGTACTATGGGGGCTTATTGCATTGGCGTTTTTTAGCTGTGAATCGGAGCTCAGTCCTGATTCTATCGCTTTGCGTAGGCGCGACGAGCCGCGCATGGAGGTTTATAATTTTAAGTACATCTACACCGATTCAGGAAAGGTGCAAGCGATTTTAACGGCACCTTATGCGAAAGAAGTATTTAAAGATGCTAAGACAAACGAAACGGAGTTTGTTTTTCCAAGGGGTTTTGTATTGCGTTTTTTTAATGAAGAGGGTATAGAGGAGAGCCGTATAACGGCTCGGTATGGGAAGATTTACGATAGGAACACAAAAGCGATGGCTCGTGGGGCGGTCCGTTTACAAAATAGCGAGGGTTCGCTTTTAGAGACTGAGGAGTTGTATTGGGACCAGCAAAAAGACAGGGTTTACACTGATAGGTTTGTAAAGATTACGACGGCTCGGGAGGTTGTTTACGGGGAAGGATTAGAAGCCGATAGTCGTTTTCAGTGGTACACGCTTCGTTCTTTACGGGGGACTTTTGTATTAGCAGATTCTTTGTAATTTTGTGGGGGGATTCGGGGCGTGGCGCAGTTGGTAGCGCACCTGCTTTGGGAGCAGGGGGTCGCTGGTTCGAGTCCAGTCGCCCCGACGGCTCCGTAGCTCAACGGGATAGAGCAGCGGATTTCTAATCCGCAGGTTGGGGGTTCGAGTCCCTCCGGAGCCGCCCCAGGGGCTCGTAGTTTAACAGGATAAAACCGCAGTTTCCTAAACTGCAGATCCCGGTTCGAGTCCGGGCGAGCCCTCAAGTGCTAAGAACGCTGTAAAACCTCCTTACGCTCTTCTATTACTTGATCCATCGCCCGCTTAGTAAACATATTCTCAAAAAAACTCTCGATGGGTTTGAACAACAAAGCCAAAAGTGCTTTTAGAGTCCAAGATATAATACTTCCCCACTTCTGAATATTCTGAGAAAACTGCTCTATGTAAATTTCAATAGATTCAGAAATGATGAACAACACAATAACAAATACCAATACAAATGTTGTTGCCTTCCGTCCTGCTCTTGCACGAATTAATTCGTCTATAGTCTCTCTTAACTCTCTATTCGTTCTTTCTAATTCTTTGTTTATACGTTCAATCTCGGCTTTTTGCTTACGAAGGGTAATATTAAAAGCCTTTAATTTCTTGTTTGCATTATTTAGCTTCCGTTGAAGGCGATTACCCACTGAAGTAATCAACTTTAGCTGTGTAAGAACATCTTCATACTTATCTGCGAATGCTTTAATATCCTCTTCTTGCAAGGTCCCTTCTTGAAGTTTTTGTCTAAAGATTTCTAAATTACGTTCTTCGTTAAGATAGTCATGCTTAGGCTGTTTAGAAGAAGGAGGTGTAGCCATAAGTAAGGTTTCTGGATGCACAAATTAAAAGAGTTTATAAGAATAAAGCAAAATATAGTCTATCCATTTGGTAGAACTCTTTTCACTCTATATTTTTGTGTCGCTATGGCAAAGACAGCAAAAGCGACGAAGGCTGTTGTAAAGACAGAGCAGGTTAATCCTTACGAGGCAATGTTAGAGCGTTTTAACAAAGCAGCCGATATTTTAAAAATAGATGAGCGTGCCAGAAAAATCCTTTCTCGTCCCGAGCGCATTGTACGAGTAAACTTACCCGTAGTTATGGATGATGGTTCTACAGAAGTGTTTGAAGCGTATAGAGTCATTCATTCTACGGCGCTTGGTCCTAGTAAAGGAGGTATTCGCTATTCTATGATGGTTAATGAAGATGAAGTAATGGCGTTAGCGGCGTGGATGACTTGGAAGTGTGCTGCTGTTTCTATTCCTTACGGTGGTGCAAAAGGAGGGATTAAATGCGAACCCAGAGCGTTGTCTGAAGGAGAAAAAGAACGCCTTACTCGTGCTTATACAGCGGCTATGGCAAACGTCTTTGGTCCTGATTCCGACATCCCTGCACCTGACATGGGAACCGACGACCGCGTCATGGCTTGGATCGTAGATGAATACTCTAAACTCAACGGTAATAAATTCATCCCAGGTGTTGTTACAGGAAAACCCTTAGAATTAGGTGGTTCAAAAGGGCGAAAAGAAGCTACAGGAAGAAGCGTTATGCTCACTACCCTTTTAGCCCTCAAAGAACTCTTAGGAGAAAACCCAGAAGGACTCACAGTGGCCGTCCAAGGATTTGGAAACGTTGGTTCTATTGCTGCTAAGTTACTTTCTCAAAGAGGGTTAAAAGTCGTTGCTATAT
Source organism: Bacteroidota bacterium (assembly GCA_015490695.1). GTDB lineage: Bacteria > Bacteroidota > Bacteroidia > SpSt-205 > S141-50 > S141-50. The sequence continues at coordinate 9,100 of WFXK01000101.1, forward strand.
CAGACCGCACAGGTGGCTACTACAACGAACACGGCATCCTTATCAATCAAGCCATTTTGTATAGAGATCAAAACGACGGTGTGCTAGAAGGATTCAAAGGCGGAGAAAAAATCTCCAATAAAGAACTTTTAGAACTAAACGTGGATATTTTAATTCCTGCTGCTGTAGAAAATGTGATTACTAAAGAGAATGCTCCGCACATCAAAGCTCGTTTGATTGTAGAAGGGGCTAATGGCCCTACAACTCCACAAGCTGATGAAATCTTAGAAGATAAAGGAGTTTGGGTTATTCCTGACATCATAGCCAACGCAGGAGGGGTTACCGCTTCCTATTTTGAATGGGTACAAAACCGTCGCGGACACTACTATACCGAAGCTGAAGTCAATGACCGCATAGACCAAATCATCAAAGAAGCTTTTGAACGCATGCTGCATAAAGCCTTTCGGCATAAAGTCAGTCTCCGCTTAGGGGCTTATTTAAGCGCCGTAGAACGCGTAGCTAAAGGATTAGAGCTCCTTGGTAAGTTCTAAGACTTTCTTAACTTTGCCTTAAAAAGCCCATGGCACTTTCCAGAGATTTTTTTGAAGGTTTAGGTTACTTAACCTATGCGATGGCTTATGCCGATGGCGAAATAGAAAGAGAAGAAGTAAAACGCTTTGCTGAAGAGCTATTAAATCGTTTTGGGTCTTGGGATACTCAAGGTACAAGAGCTCGAGCTGCTTTTGAATTGGCGGTCCAAAAAAAATATAGTCCTGACCAAGCCTTAGAACAAGCACAAAAATGCCTGAAATGGAGTAAAAAAGAAGTAGCAGAAAAAAAAGAGGCTATTTTACAAACCCTTAAAGATGTCCTTCGTGCAGATAGAAAAGAAGAGGCAGCAGAATTAGCAATGTTAAAAAAAATTGAAACTTTACTTAATAGTTTGTGAGCGCTAAGCTCATTGCGAAGGGATTAAAGAAGCGTTATAGGAAACGCTGGGTTGTAAACGATGTCCATTTAGAACTGCAACAAGGAGAAATCGTAGGACTTTTGGGACCGAATGGTGCAGGTAAGACTACTACTTTTTATATGATTGTAGGATTGGTCCGCCCCAATAAGGGAAGGATTTTTATTGATGACGAAGAAATCACCTATCTACCTATGTATCGTCGGGCGCAAAAAGGAATTGGCTATCTTCCTCAAGAAGCTTCGGTGTTTCGCCATTTAAGTGTAGAAGATAATATCAAAGCGGTGTTGGAGATGCGGACGAAAATGACCAAAAAAGAGATTCAAAAGCGAACGGATGAATTATTAGAAGAGTTTGGACTTACAAAAGTTCGCAAAACAAAGGGTTTATATCTTTCAGGGGGCGAGCGAAGACGTACAGAAATCGCCCGTGCCTTGGCAGTAGAACCTAAATTCATTCTATTAGACGAACCCTTTGCAGGAGTAGACCCCATCGCCGTAGAAGATATTCAAAAAATCGTTGTGAAACTTGTAGAACGAAATATTGGAGTGCTTATCACAGACCATAATGTACGGGAAACCCTCAGCATCACCCAACGTGCTTATTTGCTCTTTGAAGGAAAAATCTTAAAAGTCGGTACTACAGAGGAGTTAGCCAACGACCCCCAAGTAAGAAAAGTCTACTTAGGTGAACGCTTCCGCTTAGAACATACCATCTCACCTAAGCCATGAAAACCCTTTTTACCTTTTTGTTTATTTATGGACTACTAAAAAACCATCCTTTAGAACAACCTGTAAAAGCGCTGTGCTATAATCCACACGATGCTTACCTCTACTTTGCCATGAACCACCACTGCTACCGCTATGATGGAAAACAAGTTCAAAAAATCCAAAGTGTTGCTTTCCCTGTTTATACGCTTCAAACCTATAAAGACACTTTATTCGCCGCGGGCGATTATGCCATTGCTCTTATC
>WFXK01000102.1 GCA_015490695.1 Bacteroidota bacterium
GGGGATTGCGTTTTTTGTTTTTGTAAGTTATAGTAATGGCAATTGGTGAGAAGGGTAGGGGTATTCCAGTAGAACTTTTCAAAGGTTATGGTAATAGGTAAATGAAGGATAAAGGCAAAAGTGATGTTTTTACAACAATATTTTTCTAAAGTAGGAGAGTTAGAAGGGTGATAAGGGCAATGTTTTTGGCACAAGTGTTGTTCCTTAGTAAAAAGATGGACACTTTGTAATTTCCCTTTGCAGTAATGGGCATAGAGATAGAAACCGGGCTGTAGAAGCAACCACAATGAGGCAGTGCTTAGAGCGAGGAGGTGTTTAATCTTGTGCAATGGAGTGTTCTTTTTTGATTTTTTCTTGGATTTTCATCAGAGCGTTTAGTAGTACTTCGGGGCGGGGTGGGCAGCCAGGCACGTAGACATCTACAGGGAGGATGTTATCCACACCTTGGACTACGCCATAGACTCTATGCATGCCGCCTGTGGAAGCGCATGCGCCCATAGCAATACACCATTTAGGGTCTGGCATCATATCCCATATCCGTTTCACGGCATGTGCCATCTTATAAGTAACCCAACCCGCAACAATCATTAAATCGGCTTGACGAGGAGAGAAACTGAAGCGTTCACTACCAAAACGAGCAATATCATACTTAGGAGCAGCAACTGCCATCATTTCTATAGCGCAGCAGGCTAATCCCATAGGCATGGGCCAAAGGGCGTTAGCTCTCGCCCAGTTGATAACGAAGTCCACCGTAGTGGTGATAAAACCTTTTTGCGCTAAAACCTTCTCTAATCCCATAGCTGTATCGTTTTTATTCCCATTCTAATCCACCCTTGCGCCAAAGATATATATAACCAACGAACAAAATTACAATAAAAATGAACATCTCAACAAATGCAAAAGTACCCAACTCTTTGTACTGTACCGCCCATGGGTACATAAAGATAATTTCCACATCAAAGATGATGAAAATCATAGCGATTAAATAGAACTTAATAGAGAAGCGTTCATGGGCGCTGCCTACGGGGTCCATACCACTTTCATAGGCAATTAGCTTAATTTCCCGTGGTCTATAAGGACCCAGTAGCATGGTTAATGCCGGCAGGGCTAAGCCAACCACTATCGCCACCCCCAACAATAGCGCTAATGGAATATACGCTTCCATACCCATGGCAAAGATAGAGAAAAACTTAAATAAGTACCAATTTCTTACTTTTGTGTGCATGCAGCATCAAGCCATTCATCAAGCGCATATTCGCAATTTAGCACAAGTAAAACAAAATGAACAAGATGTTCTAAGGCGTTTAGGGGTTATAGATTGCTTTGAAGCACGTAAAAATCGCTATGTGTTAGAAGAATCTACAGCGCCCTTTATAAAAGAAAGCAACACATGGCTAACGATAGGAGATGTAGTAGGGTTTGAAGCAAGCTTCTTAGAAGCACAACAACAACAAGCAACTGCTTCAGATATTGATGATACTCTGCTGCGTTCTTTAGCAGAGAGAGGATATGTAAAACGCTTCGCAGTAGTAAATGCAGAAGAAATTACTTATGAAGACGATGCTTTTGATTATGTCTATTGCAAATTTACTTTCCATCATTTTCCCAGAGCGTATAAAGCGTTGTACGAAATGGTTCGGGTGGCGAGGAAGGCAGCTATTCTTGTAGAACCTTCTGACCCTTTATTGACATTGCCGTGGTTGTTACTAATTAAGAACGTGTTAGACAAGTTTCATCCTCGTTTAATTGACCGACTGTGGAAAAATCGGTTTTCTTTTGAAGCTGCAGGCAATTATGTGTTTAAAATCTCTCCGAGAGAAATAGAGAAATTAGCCGCGGGAATTGGTTTACCTTGTGTCGCTTTCAAAGTTTTGCATTTGCCCCATGTTAGTCAAAAGATTGCACTTGACTCCAACGTAGATAAGCATTTCAGAAAATGGCTCCGCAAGGTTCAAATCATGACTTCTTTAGCACGCTTAGGGATATTTCCCGCTAACCATCTTTGTTTTGTGTTGTTCAAGAGAAAACCTTCTCACAACACTATCCGTTTGATGAACAATCATCATTTTGTTCTACTAGAACTGCCTAAAAATCCTTATCTTAATCCCTCTACTCCATAATCAACAAGCGTTTGCGTTGCTGATAGCCGTTTGAATAATTAATCTCTGCGATGTAAAGCCCCAGGCTAAGGGTTATGTCGGCAATGGTTGCTTGAGATGGTGTTAAGACTCTGTTAAGCAGTTGTTTACCTTGCAAGTCATACAGTCGTATCCAAGCGTTTTGAGTTAATCCTTGAACGTGAAGGGCTTGTTGGTGGAATATACACTTTTACACTCGTGGCAAAAATAAAACTAATAAGGATAATTAACCAACCTATCTTTCGTAAAACCACATACCTTGTCCAGATACGTAACCTAATGTACCTTTGCACCCCCATGCAAGCTATATGGATATTGATGAAAAAAGAAGTCGCTGCTTTCTTTAATTCTTTGATTGCTTACATCGTTATCGCTGTATTCCTCATCGCTACAGGACTCTTTTTTTGGATTTTTGAAGGAAACGTCTTAGAAACAGGGTTTGCTGACTTAGACATTCTTTTTACTATCGGACCATGGTTCTTCCTTTTTTTAGTACCTGCCATCACTATGCGTAGTTTTGCTGAAGAAATCAAAATGGGCACCTTAGAATTGCTTTACACAAAGCCTGTTCAATCATGGCAAATTCTTTTAGGAAAGTATCTTGGGGTAAGCGTATTGGTGCTGCTATCTTTAGTACCTACTTTACTTTATTATGCTTCTGTTTACTATTTAGGCGACCCACCAGGAAACTTAGACCAAGGTGCTACTATTGGCTCTTATTTAGGTTTAGCAGGGATTGGCATCGTGTTTGCCGCCATTGGATTATTTGCCTCTACACTAACAGACAACCAATTAGTCGCCTTTTTGATTGGTGCTTTTTTGTGCTTCTTTTGGTTCGTAGGCTTAGACTATTTAGCCCGTATCCCTTGGCTCTCTTCTATTCAGCGCCCTTTAATGCAATGGGGGATTATGGAACACTATCGTAGCATCAGTAGAGGGGTTGTAGACAGCAGAGACCTCTTATATTACCTATCCCTTATCACCGTTCACCTCGTTTTAGCAGACTTCTCCCTTAAATCCCGACTACAATGAAAAACCCCATACTACGATGGATTAGACTTATTGCTATCTTGCTCGCTATCGTGCTTATAAATGCTTTAATGCAAAACTACTTCTTTCGTATAGACTTAACCGAAGAGAAACGCTATTCGCTATCCCGCATCACTAAAGAAACTTTGCAAAAAATAGACCGTCCACTATCTATTGAGGTCTTCTTAGAAGGCGATTTCCCTCCTGCTATAGAACGATTCCGAAGACAAGTGGAAACTATTTTACGAGAAATGCAAGTCTATGCTCCCGAATATTTTCAATTTCAGTTCATTAATCCCATTGGCAACAAAGCGCTTATACAAATGTTGCGTCAACAAGGCATTCAACCTATTCCTATTAATATCCGCACCAGCGCCTTAGAACAAGAAAGAAAATACATGTATCCTATTGCGCTTATTTATTACGATGATAAAAGAGCCTTAGTAGACTTGGTCAAAGGGGCTGTTGAACCCAATGGACAAATCAACCTCTTAAGAGCAGAACAGGACTTGGAATACAAGTTTATTGCTCCTATTCGACGCATGGTTTTGAAAGAAGAGAAAATTATTGCTTTTCTTCAAGGGCATGGCGAACCTACTTTACAACAACTTCCAGCAGAGCTCACTCAAGATTTAAAACAACGTTATACGCTTTTACCCCTTTACGTACGCTACGGGAAAGGTATTCCTAACTCTCCTCGGTTTTACCCTAAGGAAGTTCAACAACGTTTGGACACTACGAAAAAAGGTATTGACGTTTTAGTCATCATCAATCCTGATAGTGCTTTTACAGAACGCGAAAAGTATGAAATTGACCAATTTATCATGCGAGGAGGACGAGTGCTTTGGCTCATAGACCAAGAACGCGTTAATCTACAAAACGGTCCAACGCTGTCAGAACTACGTTCTTTAAACTTAGACGACCTGTTTATGAAGTACGGCATTAAACTCCATTACGATTTGATCCAAGACAGGCAATGTGGGCGTTTAGATGTGATTGTTGGCTGGAAAAATGGTCCGATATGGCGTTCTGAACCATGGATTTACTACCCTTTAATTGCCCGTTTTGAAAAACATCCTGTTACTAAAAACATTGATGCTGTGCTGCTACGTTATGCTTCTAGCATAGATACTTTACCCAGAGAGGGAGTACGTTTTAAGGTGTTTATGCGTACTTCTCCTTTGAGTCGTAGTGTTAAAGGAACAGTCTTTATAGATTTAACTAAAGATATTTTAGACCCTCCGCCGCCGCAGGTGCTTCGAGGAAAGGGAAATCGGATTGTAGGGGTAGAGTTAGAAGGCTATTTCGCTTCTTTATTTAAAGGAAGAAAAGCGCCTGTGGACTCTTTTGCTCCAGAACCCCCTAAAGCCCGCTTCTTTGAAAAAAGCGTATATCCTACAAAAATGATTATCATTAGCGATGGTGATTTAGCAGCTCCCTTGTATATCCGGGGAAAACCCGCCTATATGCCCTTAGATAACAAATACTTAATTATCAATTGTATTGACTATTTAGCAGGGGATGAAGCCATTAACTACATCAGAGCAAAAGATATAAAAGTTCGCATGTTAAGCAAAGAAAAAGTGCGCAAATATCTGTGGCAAATTCGTGTTATTAACTTAGTCGTTCCTATCATTGCCGTTTTCTTATTCGGTTGGCTTCGTTTTCTATTAAGAAAAAAGCGTTATGGCACGTAGAAAGGAGTGGTTAACGACTTTATTGTTACTCATTATTGTGGCTTTATTAAGTCTTATTTATTTTCTTTCTCGGCACAGGGCGCAAAAGCGTCATCCAACCTTTTGGATAGAAGACACCGCAGCTATAGAAGCCATCACCTTCACCCGTTACGTCCACTTTAACCCTACAGACCGCATTCACTTCAGAAAACTTGAAAATGGCGAGTGGGCATTAAACGAAGTGGATAGAGTAGACCCCTATAAAATCCAGATGCTTTTGAATACCTTAAAGCAAATGCGTATCAGAGAAATTCCTCCAGAAAAAATGCAAAAAACGTACTTAAAATTTCTAAAGACCAATCATGTGCGTGTTACGGTGAAGTTAAAAGGGGGGAAGAAAAAAGTTTTTCTCATAGGCCCTTCAACGAAAGACGGAGAGGGGACTATTGCGATGTTTCCACAAGAAGACAAGGTGTATGTGATTCATATTCCCGCTTTTGCAGGAACACTGACTAGTCGCTTCTCCACTCAACTACAGTATTGGCGAGATTACACATTGTTTAATGTTTATTTACCACAGATTCAACGTATTGAAGTGATTTATCCGCATGCTCCAGAAAAGAGTTTTCGTTTAGAGAAGCATCCTGAAAAACCTTGGTTATTAGATGGTAGCATCTTACCTGATAGCGCCCGTTTAGTTACTTATCTGAAGCAATTCGGAAGGATTTTTGCAGAAATCCGTATAGAAAAAGAAAAAGAGGCAGTCTTAGACTCTTTACGCCGATGGAAAATCCCTTATGCCTATTTTAAAGTCTATCTCTATAACAACGACAGTGTCCATCTTCAACTCTTTCCTAATCCGATTACAAAAGAACATTATTTTACACTACGCTTGCCAGATTCGCTGCTGTTTAATGTTCAACACTTTGTATTTAATAAGTTTTTAAGAACGCGAGATTACTTTGTGCCTTCTTCTAGGTAACTTCAATAATGCCTTTTAGCAATGCCTTTGGTAGCATGGAATTTGCCTTTGTAGGCGCTCTATTTGGTTTTTTAGGGATTAATTAATGCTCTTTTTAGCACTAATAAATGTTTCCATTGGCTTCGCCCCTTTTAGCACTACCTAATGCCTCCTTTGGCATTACCATCGCTATTTATGGCTTTCTACAATTGCTTTTACCTCCAACTTGAAAAGCCATTGCTTGCAATTATCTCCCTATTTTGGGCACTACTTTCCTAACCTGAAGCTTTGTTTATAATAAAATTTTCTTTATTTTTGCCTTGATTTAATCAGTAATGCAAATGCAAACCGATACTCGTATTACAAAGGAGCAAATAAAAGCCATAGCTGCGAAAATGATTGGACAAAAAGGGTTTCTTGGTTTTACCTTAGACACCTTAGCACAAACCTTAAACACTTCAAAGGATGCTATAAGCGCCTATTACACCAACGAAGAGGATTTACTTTGGGATATTGCCTTAGACTGCGGTAATGCTTTCTTTCGTCGTATTAAACCCATTTACGAAGCGCCTAATCCCCCTAAGCGAAAATTAGAGTTGATGATGATAGAACATGTAAAAGTATTGATTGAAAACATTAACGCAGCGGCAATCTTCCTTCATGAATGGCGCCACCTTTCTAAAGAACGAAAAGAAGAATATATCGCATTACGAGACGCTTATGAAAAGCTCTTTAGAGACGTTATAGAACAAGGGATTCAAGACACGGTGTTTCGTGGTCCGGATGCTAAGATGAATACCTTGATGGTGTTATCGGCGCTCAATTGGACCTATCAATGGTATCGTCCTGATGGGATAATGAGTGCCGATGAGGTGGCGTCGCTTTTGGCTGATATGCTATTGAACGGTTTGGTAAGAAGAATTTAATTTTGCAGATACTATGTACGGGAATTTAACGATTGTGGAGAAGATAGAGAACTGGGGCAAGCGTTTAGAGGAGGAAGACCCCGAAAAATTAGCCGAGTTTGAAGAGCGCATTCAACGGGGTGAAAAGATAGAGCCGCACGACTGGATGCCTTTTGAATACCGCCGCCAACTCATTCGGATGATTGAACAACATGCCCACTCGGAAATCATCGGTGCATTACCCGAAGGAACGTGGGTTACAAGAGCTCCTAACTTCCGTAGAAAAAAAGCCCTTTTAGCAAAGATTCAAGATGAGGTTGGTCATGCGCAATTGCTCTATGCCGCTGCAGAAACCCTCGGAAAAAGCCGTGAACAAATGATTAACGACTTAATCAGTGGAAAATCTAAGTATTCCAACGTCTTTAACTATCCTGCTTTAACGTGGGCAGATACCGCTATTATTGCTTGGCTCATAGACGCAGGTGCCATCATTAACCAAACAACCAATGCCAAAGGTTCCTATGGCCCTTATTGCCGAGCCTTAGAACGTATCTGCTATGAAGAGTCTTTCCATCTACGCTATGGCTACGACACTGTAGTTTATTTAGCCACAGGCACAAAGAAACAGCGTCAAATGGTTCAAGATGCCCTTAATCGTTGGTGGAAACCCATCATG
>WFXK01000103.1 GCA_015490695.1 Bacteroidota bacterium
GAGGAATCTCTTTAATCAAAAAAGAATTCTTAGTTTTTATTTTTTTGAGTTTTTTCGCAATCACTTTATTGGCTATGTATGGTCCTCGTTCTTATACTGGAAAGAATCGTTTTAAGGATTACATAGAGCGTCTTTTCAATGAGCATTATGAGCCACATTATCAATATTTACAGGCAAACATTGCGATTGTTAGTGGGGGTATCTTAGGAAAAGGGCCTGGCAAGAGCGAGCAGCGACTTTATTTACCCCATCCGTATTCGGACTTTATTTATGCTATTATTATAGAAGAGTATGGTTTAGTAGGAGGGGTTTTTGTCCTTTTACTTTATTTAATGCTTCTTTTGCGGTGTGTTAAAATCAGTGTGCAGTTGAACGACAAGCCTTTTGGGCAGTTCCTTGTTCTTGGTTTTGCGCTTTTAATTACTCTGCAAGCGTTTGTTCATATTGGGGTGAATGTAGGGTTGTTGCCTATTACGGGGCTGCCATTACCTTTTATTAGCTTAGGAGGAACTTCTATTGTATTTTTTTCCATGGGATTGGGAATCATTTTGAACGTAAGCAAGCAATTGATGGCGCAGCAATGAGTTTAATTATAGCGGCGGGAGGCACGGCAGGACATCTTTTCCCTGCGTTAGCAATAGCACAAGCATGGAAGAAAGCCCAAAAAAAGCCTGTTTATTTTATCGGAAGCGACTACGGCATGGAAACAACCCTCATCCCACAATATCACTACCCACTTTATACTTTGCCCATCCGAGGTTTTTATCGTAAACAATGGTATAAAAACTTTCCTTTATTGTGGCGAATTCCTGTTTCGGTGTATAAAGCGTATAGGTTGATAAACAAGCTAAAACCTCGGCTTATTATCGGCACGGGAGGCTATGCCAGTTTCCCTATAATACTTTGTGCTTATTTGCAACGACGCCCTTTTATTCTCTATGAACCTAATTGCTACCCTGGTTTGGTTACTCGTTTGTTTAGTGCTAAAGCGTATGAACTATGGTGTAATACAGAAGAGGTTTTAAAATGGCTTCCCAAGGTGAAACGTTATAAAGTCATTGGAGTACCTTTAAGGGAGACGTTTTTAACTTCTGTGGACAAAGCAGCAGCTTATCGTTTCTTTGGTCTTTCTTCGGAGAAAAAGACGGTATTGGTTTTAGGAGGCAGCTTAGGTGCCAAACCTATCAATGATGCTGTTGCACAATGGACCACCTCCTTACCATCAAACATTCAAGTGCTGTGGCAAACGGGAAAACGCTATTATGCGCAATATAAACATTTAGAAAAACCTCGGATTAAAGTTGTCCCTTTTATTGATGCGATGGAGAAGGCTTATGCAATTGCAGATTTTGTTATTGCGCGCTCAGGAGCCATTACTACGGCAGAACTGTTGCACTTTTCTAAGCCTGCTTTATTAATACCATCTCCTTACGTAGCAGAAAACCATCAATACTGGAATGCATTAGCTTTATATCGTAAGGGAGGCTATGTAGTGTGGTTGGAAAAGTTATTGTCTCAACTTTCTTATTTTTTACCTCGTTATTTGGAAGAAGCATCGCTTGAGGTGATGAAAAAGCGAATCACAACGCATAAACGGATTGCAACGAATCAATGGCTATATCAATGGTTTTTACATCATGGCTGAGCATATTCATTTTATTGGCATAGGCGGTATTGGAATGAGCGCTTTAGCGCGGTATATTTTAAAAAAAGGAATAAAAGTCTCAGGCTATGATGCCCAACAAACGACTATTACAAAAGCTTTAGAAAGCGAAGGGGCTGTTGTTTACCACGAACCACAAAAGTACTGGGTTGAAAAAGCCGATATTGTCGTTTATACACCCGCTATCCCTGAACACTTTTTAGAACTACAGCTTGCAAGACAACTACAAAAACCGCTTTATAAAAGAGCTGCATTCTTAGGCAAAATTGTTGAAGATAAGGAAGTTATTGCTGTTGCAGGAACCCATGGCAAGACCAGTATGGCTACTTTATTGAGCTATTTGCTCTATGAAACCATAGGTTGCAATGCTTTCTTAGGTGGAATTGCTAATAATTATCAAACCAATTTTTTATATCATCCCGATAGCAATTTAGTTGTTGTTGAAGCAGATGAGTATGACAAAAGCTTTTTACATTTATTTCCTAAATGGACTATTATTGGTATTATTGAACCAGATCATTTGGAGTGTTATAGTAGCTTTGAGGATTTAGTTCAAACCTTTAAGCAGTTCGGTTTAAGAACGGAGAAAGGGATACTTATTCACAGAAGTAGTGAAAGGCTTTTACACTTGTGTGAAGAAGCGCAATGGAATATACTTTGGAAAGGGGTGTATAGCTTAAAGGATAGGGATAGTAAAGAGTACAAAGCGGTAGATTTTTCACACAGCGAAAATCTTCCACAATTGAACTGGAACGAAGCTATTACTTTATTGATGGAGCATCTACCGCGTTATTTCTTAGGAGAAGCAATGCAAGAAAATGCTTTAGCAGCTTGCACAATGGCTTATATGTTAAAGGTGCCCATAAAAAAGATTTTGCAGTGTTTGAAAACCTATAAAGGGGTACAACGCAGAACTCAAATCCTTTTTGAAAGTACCTCAGTGGTTTATATAGATGATTATGCGCATCATCCGACGGAAATTGAACGGACTTTAAAGGCGATAAAGGAGCGTTATAAAAATTATGCTTTATGGGTAGCGTTTCAGCCACATTTATATAGCCGTACCAAATATTTTTGTGATGATTTTGCAAGGGTTTTATCTTTGGCAGACAGGATTTTTTTGCTTCCTGTATATCCGGCGAGGGAGACACCCGATAAAGGAATTAGTGAAAAAATTCTTTTTCACAAATTGCCGTTAAATAAGACGAGACTTATACCTTTGTCAAAGCTTCGTCAAGTTGCTGAGGAAGCCTGTAGGAACGCCCCGTGTGTTTTCATTACCATGGGGGCTGGTAATATCGGAGAACTTGCACCAACCATTGCAGAAACCTTTAAAAAAACATGCCTATGAAAGGTAGAATCGCTTTTTATATAAAAAAATATAGCCGCTGGATAACTATTCTCGGTTATGGCTTATTAGCAAGCTTCTTTTATTATGCCCAACTTCAAGTAAAGTATGCTCCTATAACCGATGCAAGGTTAATCATCAAAAACCCTAATGCTTTAGTACAGGAAACCGCTTTAAGCCATTTTATTGGAATCCCCCAGCGTATTGTTGGAAAAAGAAGAAGGGAACTAAACCTCGCTACTTTAGAAGAACAAATGCTACAACATCCGTATGTAAAAAAAGCAGAAATCTACTATCAAAATCAAACCTTAAACATAGAAGTATGTACTCGTATTCCTTTAGTCCGCTTACAAAAGGATACCAAAGCCATGTATATAGACCATGATTTTGTACTATTGCCTTTATCTGAGCACTTTACTGCAAACGTTCCAGTGATTTTTCTACCTCCTAAGGTAGATTTAAACCGTGAAGACACGCTTTTTAAAACTTTTCTTCAATATATTACTCCTTTGTTAGCTTTTATTCAACGTTATCCTTTTTGGCGTCATACGATTGCTGCAGTTTATTGGGATAGGCATTGGAGTGCTACTATCTATCCCACAGTAGGTGACTATAAAGTTGTTTTTGGCAAAGTAGAGCGAGTAGAGAAGAAGTTTGCTAAATGGTATGGGTTTATGACAACGATATTACCTGAGGTGGGCTGGCATTATTACCGCAGTATTGATTTGTCTTATAAGGACCAGATTGTGGCTCAGAAACGTTCATCATAAAAAGCCTATGCAGAAGATTATTGCCGCTTTAGACGTGGGAAGCTGCTATACGCGTTTAGCTGTCGCTGCAGAAAAGGGGAAAGGGAAGTACAACCTTTTAGGTTTAGCAGAAGAACCTTCAATAGAGGTATTTCAGGGCAATGTAGGCAATATAGAACAGATGGCGCAACTAATAGAGCGCCTGGTTCAAAGAGTAACAGCGCAGGCTGTAGATATTACCATTAATGAAATATGGGTTTGTTTCAATACGCCACGATTGCTTGCCCATCCAACCGATAACCTTATTACTGTGAACAAAGAAAACAGCGAGATTGATGCAAAGGACTTAGAGCGGCTTCATCAGGGGATTCAAACGATTAAACCGCCTAAGGAAGGGTATGCGATATTGCAGATTATTCCGGGGTATTACATTGTAGATGAGCGCGACAGGGTTCGAGACCCTATTGGGCGTTCAGGTGTCCGCTTAAAAGCCGAGTATTTGCTGATTATGGCGCCTTATGAGCAAACCATCCGTCCTTTATATCGCAGTATTGTAAAAGCAGGATTAAAGCCCTTAGGGTTCATTGCCCATCCTATTGCCAGTGCTGAAGGCGTTTTAACCCCCTCAGAAAAACACGCCGGCGTCTGTTTAGTAGATATTGGTAAAGATACCTTGAAAACCTTGGTCTATCATAATGGTTTAATCCAAAAAGTTGCGATATATCCTATTGGAGGTCAAATGATTACAAGCGATATTCAAAAAGTATTCCATGTGCTTTATGAAACAGCAGAAGAAGTAAAACGCCGTTACGGCTTAGCACTGCATGATTTAGTACAGCAGGATGAAATTATTCCTGTTCGAGACATTAGTGGCGAGCGACAAATTGTCCGTTCTCAGTTGGCAAATGTAATAGAAGCCAGACTACAAGATTTCTTTGAAATCGTATTAAAGTTTTTAGAAGACCATCAACTTTATGATAGCATCATAGGGGGGATTGTACTCACAGGTGCAACAGCACAGATGGAAGGCATTGCTGCTTTATGTGAGCTCATTACGGGGAAACGCTGCCGTATAGGAAAACCCGACCACGCTTTTGAAAAAGGATTAGTGAAAGAAATCCGTTGTCCTTCTTATGCTGCTTTAGCAGGTACTTTACTCTATGCTGCTCGCTATTCCAAGGAGCCTTACATTGTGAGCATTAAAACGAAAGAAAAAGTTAAAAACCGACATAGTTTTATAGATACCATCAAAAGCTTCTTTACCTCTTCTGAACTTATTGACTAAAATCATACAGCGATGAAGCATTTAGAGTTTCAGTTAAATCAGGAGGAGACCCCTATTATTAAGGTGATTGGCGTTGGGGGTGGTGGCTGTAATGCCGTTTCGAACATGTATCTTAGAGGGATTGAAGGCGTTGGATTTTACGTTTGCAACACCGATGTTCAGGCGCTGAAGTGTAGTCCTGTTCCTAATAAGATTGTTTTAGGTAGTGGGGTGACGCGGGGTTTGGGGTGTGGTGCTGACCCCGAACGAGGGAGAAAAGCCGCTCAAGAAAGCATAGAAGAGATTAGAAAAGTGTTGGAACAAGATACACAAATGGTGTTTATTATAGCGGGGATGGGGGGTGGAACCGGCACAGGCGCCGCACCCGAAATCGCCCGATTAGCAAAAGAAATGGATATTTTAACCGTCGCCGTCGTCACTAAACCCTTCCACTTTGAACAAAAAGAACGAAGAGCTATCGCAGAAAAAGGAATTGAACAACTCCAAGAATGTGTAGATAGCCTCATCGTCATTGATAACAATAACTTAAAAAAACTACGAAAAGGAGAACGACTCTTAAAGAAAAAAGCCTTTTTATTAGCCGATGAGGTCCTATGGAACGCTACTCGTGGCATCGCAGAAATCATCACCTTACCTGGCTATGTTAATGTAGACTTTGCCGACGTAAGAGCAGTTATGAAAGACTCAGGTAGAGCCTTATTAGGACTTGGAAGCGCAAAAGGAAAAGATAGAGTCCAAAAGGTCGTTGACCAAGCCCTTAAAAACCCCTTGTTTGAAAACACCGATGTTTCTAACGCCAAAGCGCTTTTAGTAAATATCACCTGCCACGAAGATTCCTTAGACATAGAGGAAGAAGAACAGCTTTTTGATTATCTTAAAAGTTTTGTAGACAAAGATGCAAAAGTAATTGTTGGCAACCGTTTTGATAACAATATGGATTTAGAGACCTTAGATGTGGTGATTATTGCTACTCGTTTTGAGGCGGCGCCTGTTGTGGTGAAGCAGACGGTTCAAACTACAGTAGAGCAAGTAGTTCAGCAACCAACAATGTTTCCTGAACGAAAAACTTCTCGTACGCCGTTGTTTATGAAATTAGAGCGTCGTGCACCAGAAGAAAGTCGCCGCCTTTTAAGACAAACTCCCTTGGAAGATTTGTTAAAAGATTATCAGCAAACGCCTGCAATAGAGCGTAGAGGCGGTATCCGAGCAAGCGAACAAACACCCCCGCCTACGCCTTCATCCTTTATTGTAGAAAATGAAGAAGGACAATTGATTTTACGTTCCAACCCTATGACCGATGCAGGCGCAGATTAAAAGCCTGTAGGATACGTCTTTCTATCTTTCGTCAAAACAAAAGGCAATTGTATCAATAAGTACTCTTGCCAAGGGGTTAAATAACGCACTAATAGCTGATAAACCCCAGAAGGCAAATCCTCAAAAGAAAGCGAAAAAACTTTGTCTTGGGGTAAAACCCAACTTCTGCGAACAAGCGATTCATAAACATTGATTTCTCTAAAAGAAAGTATTTCATTTTTGTAAAGCAAATAGAAATAAAGAATACCTTTTTGATTGCAGTTTTTTTCACAGTAGAAGCGCCAAAGGGTTTCGGGATACCATTGTTTAGGCAATAGAAGCGGTAGTGCCTTTCCTTTTACTGCACGAA
>WFXK01000104.1 GCA_015490695.1 Bacteroidota bacterium
AACTATCACAATAAAGCGCTGTTGGATGGAATTGAATAAATTCTAAATCTTTTACTTTAACATCTGCCCGAAGCGCCATTGCAATCCCATCCCCACGAGCATAAGACGGATTCGTTGTCTTTCCAAATAAATACCCTGCGCCTCCCGTAGCTAAAACCGTATAAGGGGCTAAAAACTGAATAAAATTTTTTTGTTGTCTATCCCATGCTAAGATGCCCCAACATCGTTTTTGGACCAGTAAATCTACAGCAATAAATCCTTTAAAGTATTGCACAATGTGTTGTGTGGATAGGGCTCTATAAAGCGCTTTTTGAATCACTTGTCCTGTATAGTCTTTTACATGAAGGATGCGGGCAACAGAATGCCCTCCTTCTTTTATCGGTGTCGGCTCAAAAGGAATCCCTAAGCGCTTTATCAATAATTTTTCTACCCATTCAGGTCCTTGATGAACTAATTGTTCAACGGCTTCTTCATTATTGTAATACCCTCCTGCGTTGAGGATATCTTTTTTAAATTGCTGTGGTGAGTCGTTTTTACCTCTATAGGCGATACCTCCTTGTGCGTAATAGGTATTACTTTCTAAAGGATTGAAGGTTTGTACTAAAAGTGCGATTTTGAATCCTTTGTCTGTAAGTAGCAGTGCTGCTGTAGCTCCTGCAATACCACCTCCTACGATAATAACATCGCTGTAAATGGTGGTCATCCCGTTAGAGCAAACATGCGTTTTAGAGACTGGGCTGCTTTTTCTAAAATCGCTTTATCTATTTGGATTTCGTATTGCAAGTACTTTAAGGCATTTCTGGTATCTTCCAAGGTGATTTGGTTCATGTGAGGACAGCGAACCGAGCAGAGCCGTACCATCTCTTTATCAGGGTTAGCAGCGGCAACATTATCTGCCATAGAGCATTCTGTTAATAGCAAATAGCGTTTTGCGTTGCTTTCTGAAACATAGCGCATCATTGCTGCTGTGCTTCCAGAGAAATCTGCTGCAGCAACCACATCAGGGTGACATTCCGGATGGGCTAACACCACAACGTCACTAAATTGCTTGCGAACCGCCTCAATGTCCTCTACTGTAAACTTTTCATGTACCTCGCATTTCCCATGCCAACCAATTAAAACATATTCTACTTCTGTATCTTTTAATCGTTCTGGGTGCTTTGTTGGAACAATCACATGCCTGCCTGTCTCCTTCGCAACATTCTTTGCTAAATACTCGTCAGGGATAAAAATCACCGTGTCGCTTTTAAGGGCTTCTACCACTGCTGCTGCATTGCTAGAAGTGCAACATACATCACTTTCTGCTTTGACTTCTGCATAGGTGTTAATATAACAAACGACAGGAACCCCTGGATACTGCGCTTTTAATTTACGGACCTCTTCTGCAGAGATGCTTTCTGCTAAGGAGCAACCTGCTTTCAAAGAAGGCAGCAGAACCATTTTTTCTGGATTTAAAATCTTTGCTGTTTCTGCCATAAAACGTACACCGCAAAAAACAATGATGGGTTTATCGGTCTCCATTGCTAACTTAGCAAGTTTTAAAGAGTCTCCTGTATAATCGGGAACAGAGTAGAACAAAGCGGGTTCCATGTAGTTGTGTCCAAGGATTAAAGCATTTCTTTTAGTTTTCCATTGTAGTACTTCTTCTGCAATTTGTGCTTTTAGATAAAGCTCTGCATCGGGAACGACGTTATAAAGTTTTTCTTTTAATTGTTCGTATAGGGTTAGGGTCTTCATAGCAGACAAGTTTATTACAAAGTTAGCGAATGGTAAATGGTGGGGCAATATGATATTTATCACGTTTGAAACCGATGGTTTTTCTATTTTTGGAGCGATTTTTCTTAGGAGCGATGCGTATTGTTTCGTTATTGCCTTCTGCTACGGAGTTAGTTTACGCTTTAGGTGCGGGCGATTATTTAGTTGGGCGTTCCCATGAGTGTGATTTTCCGCCGGAAGTCCAAGCAAAGCCCGCATGTACTCGTCCCTCTAAACAAAAAGATTTAACCGACCCAGACCGCTTTGTGGAAAACCTCCTTTCTATTTATGAAATAGACCTTGAGTTGTTAAAGGCTCTTCAGCCTGATGTGATTATTACACAGACGCTTTGTGCTCAGTGTGCTGTCACCTTAGAACAAGTACAGCAAGCGGTTAATCAAGTATTTGAGACCCAGCCGCTTATTCTTGCGATGGAAGGACAAACCTTAGAAGGCATCTTTGAAGACTTTGAAAAGGTTTCGGAAGGTTTAGCTCAACGCGCTTCGTCTTCTTTAGCACAAAAAATCAAGAACAACGCGCAAAAACTTCTACAACAACTAAAAAAAGAAATGGATGCTTATTCCTCTTCTGATGGCAATCCACCAAAAGTGATTTTTATAGAGTGGTTAGACCCCTTGATGGTTGCAGGACATTGGATACCGCAATTGATTGAAAAAGCTGGTGGTGAACCCTTGTTAACAAAAGCTGGAGAAAAATCCCGAATTTTCCCATGGAATAAAGTTGTAGAGGCAGACCCTGATGTGGTCGTTATCGCTCCTTGTGGCTACTCCTTGGAACAGACCGCAGAGACAGTAAACAAAATACAACTTCATCAACACCCCGATTTTAGAACCCTAAGAGCGTTCATGTCTAAACAAGTGTATCTTGCCGATGGCAATGCTTATTTCAATCGTCCTGGACCAAGGATTGTGAAATCTATTGGTATTTTAGCAGAGATACTACAGCCACAGCGTTTTAAACCAACGCTCTTAGGTAAAGCTTGGGCACAATACTTTTAACATGATTAGCATTGTTGCACCCATTTATTGGGAACAATATGAGTTAATAGACAGTGGTAATTTTAAGAAGTTAGAGCGTTTTGGGAAGTATGTGCTCATTCGTCCTGAGCCTCAGGCGATATGGGAGCCTGCTTTATCAGAGAAGGAGTGGAAGCGACTTGCCCATGCTGAATTCGTTCCTGATAAACATCAACCTTTTTCTGGTAAATGGGTTCGTTATAAAGAATTACCTCAGCGATGGATTATTGGGTATCGTAGTCCAGAGGTAAAGCTTCGTAGTTATTTGTACTTGGGGAATTTTAAAAACATTGGTTTGTTTCCTGAGCAGGCAGTCAATTGGGATTATATTGTTCAGCGGGTTCGGCGCATGCAAAACCCTAAGGTCTTGAATCTTTTTGCTTATACAGGTATGGCAAGTATTGCAGCAAGGGTTGCAGGGGCAGAAGTCGTCCATGTAGATGCTACGAAATCTGCTGTTACCAAAGCAAGAGAAAATATGTTATTAAACGGTGTAGGACATATCCGCTGGATTGTAGAAGATAGCCGCAAGTTCGTACAACGAGAAGTACGAAGAAACCACAAGTACAACGGCATTATTATGGACCCTCCCGCCTACGGACGAGGACCAAGAAAAGAAATCTGGCAATTAGAAAAACATTTAGATAGTTTGTTGGCTGACTGCGCTCAAATCCTCAAACAAAAAGATTATTTCCTCATTATCAATGTTTACTCTTTGGGACTTTCCGCTTTGGTATTGGAAAATCTTATCCATCGCCATTTTAGCCATTTTGAAATCCATAAATTTGAGCTAATAGAGTTGTTTTTACCTGAACAACAAAGAGATTTTAAGTTACCTGCGGGGGTATTGTTGCGGATAAGAGGATAAGTTTTATTGCAAAATCCATCCTTTTTTTTCAAAGAATTGTGCGATACTGCGGTCGTTTTTCAAATGAGGGAATTTATTTTGTCCGCCTAATTTTCCTTGGGCTTTCATGTAAGCTCTGCAAGCCCCTAATTTTAATTGCCGCACCTTGGGTAAAGTTAATAAATTCCCCGAACGTAAATCCTCATAGTAAGGATTAGCTGCTCTTAAAGTAGTATCTAAGACCTCAATAAACTTTTTCATGTCCTCAGGTAGTTGGATAAATTCTATAAACCATTCATGGTAGCCTTGTTGTTGTTTTACTACGGGAGCCACACTAAATTCTTGAATAAGGGCGTTTGTTGCTTTAGCGGCGGCTTCTACCGCTTTGATAACCTCTGCTTCAATCACATGCTCGCCAAAGGCGCTTAAAAAGTGTTTTACCCTGCCTGTAACGCGGATTTTAGGCGGGTTCAAAGACACAAAACGAATCACATCACCTAAGTCATAAGCCCATAGACCAGCATTTGTAGTAATCACAATAGCATAGTCCACGTTGCAGCGAACCGCTTCTATGGTAAGCCGCGGCGGATTAGGTTTATAATATGCTTCTAAGGGAATGAATTCATAAAAAACACCGTAATCAGGCATGAGTAACATGGGTTCATAACGTTGTTTTCCTTCACCTATAGCAAAAAAACCCTCCGAGGCAGGAAATGTCTCTATCATGCCCACGCGTTCATCAAAGTACTTTTGAAAAATCGGCTGATAGGGGGTAAAGTCCACTCCGCCGTAGACATAGACTTGTAGATTTCTCCATACTTCCAAAGGCTTTTTGCCCGTTATTTGTTCTAAGCGTTCAAAAAACATTTGCACCCACGGGGGGATTCCAGAAATCAGTCGTAGGTCTTGATAGATAGCGTACTGGATGATGGCTTCTACCTTACTTTCCCAATCTTCTATGCAATTGATTTCATAAGGGGGCAGGCGGTTTTTTTGAAGGTACTTAGGTACAAGATGATGGGCAATACCGGATAGACGCCCCACAGGAATACCGCTTTCATGCCGCTCTAACTTCGGAGAACCGGAAAGAAACAACATTTTCCCATCCCAAAAAGTGGTTTCAGGATGATGGTATGTATATAACAATAACGCATCTCTTGCCCCTTTTACTAAGAACGGTGCAGAATCCCGAGTAATCGGAATGTACTTTGCGCCAGCGGTCGTCCCTGAGGTCTTAGCAAAATAAATCGGCTTCCCTCGCCACAATACATTGGATTCTCCATTGAAAATGCGTTCAAGATAGGGTAAGAGGTCTTCATAGCTGCGTACAGGAACTTGTTTTTGAAAGTCTTCAATACTTTGAATTCGCTCAAAGTGATGGGTTTTACCAAAATAAGTGTTTTGAGCAAGGCGGACAAATTGCTTTAACATCTGTTGTTGAATACGAGAAAAGTGTTGTAGTTGATGATAAATGTGTTTTACTCGTCTTTTAGCAAACCAATAGGCTATAGTGCTTTTCCAATTCATTTTAATGAAGTAACGCGGTTGGAGAGGATGTAGAATTTATCTGTATCGGGGTGTAACATTTCGGCGGAAGCGTTTTCAATCCAGTGTTGTTGCCATTGGTCTGTGACCACGAGGCGGACTCTTTTACCTTTATTATTAATAATAAACTCCACAGGCATGGAAAAAGGTTTCTCTTCGGTTTCCCATCGTACCCAGAGCAAACATCCCCCTTTTTTCTTTTTAACCCGATAATACAAACGAGGTGGCTTAGGATGGCATAAATATTGTCTAAAGAAGGCTGTATAGTCTTGTTGCGTGAATTGATTGAAGTGTTTTACGATGTCATCGCTGTGGATGGTTTTCAGTCCAAAGTCATCATATAGGGCTTTGAACCATGCAAACCACAGGGAGTCGTTATTGAGACAAGAGCGTAGTGTGTGAAACATCCAAGCACCTTTGTAGTACATATCAGAATCGGGCCAGCGGTCAAAGTTCACGTTTAATGGGGCTAAGATAGGTAATTGGTTTCTTATGCGGTCTCTGTAGGTGTTTAAATACACTTGGGCTTTTTCTTTTCCGTATCGGCATTCTACAAAGAGGATTTCTAAGTAGGTGGTGAAGCTTTCGTGAATCCATAGTTCGGCGTGGTCTGCAGCACTGATGTAATTGCCAAACCATTCATGTCCACTTTCATGAACAATAATGTAATCAAATCCCCAACGATTGTTTTTATAGTGATTTCCGTAAGCAATCGCTCCTTGATGTTCCATTCCCCAATAAGGTGCTTCTACTAAAGCATAACCATCTACCCAAAATGGATAAGGACCAATCAGCTGTTCAAAGCATTGCAACATGGGTTTGACTTGTTGAAAGTGCTCTCTTGCTTTAATGGCGTTATAGCGAAGGACGTAAAAGTCTAATTGCAGGAGACCGATGCCCAAGGTGCTGGTATAGTGGTCTTGAAAGTGATAGTAGTCGCCGATGTAGAAGGTGACGTTATAGCTGTTGATGGGGTAGGTGACGTACCATTCGTAGGTTGCCCATTGATTAGTTTCGTCGTATTCTATGCTGAGGAGTTCGCCATTACTGATGGCTTGGAGGTTTTTAGGTACGGTGATGCGGATGCGCATGCTATCGGGTTCGTCCGATAAGTGGTCTTTGAGGGGCCACCAGCTGCTGGCGCCATAGCCTTCACAAGCAACACTCCACCAAGGATTGCCATTACGGTCTTTTTCTCTAACAAATCCCCCTTGCCATGGCGGTAAAGGCGCCTCTCTGGGTCTGCCTCGGTAATAAACCGATAACTTATAAACCGCACCCGTGTCTATTAAACGCTTAGGAAAATCTATAAACACCGCATTGTGAATACGCTCATAGTGAAGTTGTTGTCCTTCAAAAAGGATAGAATCAATTTTTAAGTTCTTGAACAAATCTATTTGGATGCGTTTTGTTGGTTCTTTTAATATAAAATAGATGTGATTGTTTCCAATGATAGAGTCTTGTTCAATGAGGATTTTAACATGGAAGTCGTAGAAGGTGACGTCGTAGCAGGTGCGTTCGGGGCGCAAGGCTCCCCGAAGGGTGTCTGCAGCAGTAAAAACAAAGTCTTTGAAGTATTGTAGTTGCGGTTGAATGAGTTGCTGGGCATAGCATAGGGAGAATAGAAGTAGCCATCGGTGCATAGGGGCAAAGGTAAAAAAAGCCTTATCTTTGG
>WFXK01000105.1 GCA_015490695.1 Bacteroidota bacterium
AACAATGTCGGTTAAAACAAACACAAAAGGCCATAGCAGTACGCCCGCACTTAGGTTAATACCTTCAAAAGTCATTCCTAAGATTTTAAAATGCTGAATAGGAAAACCTAAGGTGCGTTCTAAGGAGAAAATCTTGACACCTATAAATTCTGCTACTAAGGCGTTAGTGATAAAGAAACCGCCGAGGATGAGAAAGAGTCGTCTTTCCTTAGGATGGTTCACTTTTTCAATCGTTTTTTAAGTTCTTCAACAGCTTTATAAAGTTCAGGCAGTTTTCTAAAGAGGGCTTCTAAGCGCATTTGTTGTTTTATGGGCAGTGCGGGTGAGCCTCTAAGCACTTGATTTTTTTTCGTAACACTTTTACTCACTCCTGATTGGGCACCTACTTTAGTGCCGTCGGCTAATTGAACATGGTCTATGATACCTACTTGTCCTCCAATTAAGCAATGTTTGCCTAAGGTGGTGCTGCCTGCAATACCACTTTGAGACGCAATCACCGTTCCTTCTCCAATAACAACATTATGAGCTATTTGGACTAAATTATCTATTTTAACGTGGTCTTCTATGATAGTTGCTCCTAAAAGCGCTCTATCTATGGTAACATTAGCGCCAATTTCTACATAGTTTCCAATTTCTACAATACCTAATTGAGGGATTTTTTCATTTTTCCCTTCTTGTTGTAGGTAGCCAAAGCCGTCAGAACCAATAACGCTTCCTGCATGGATAATACAGTGGTGTCCAATTTTACATCCTTGTAAGATTTTAACCCCTGGGTATATAATAGTGTGGTCGCCAATAATTACATTTTCTCCAATGAAGACTTGAGGATAAATTTTTACATGGTTTCCGATTTGAGCATTTGCACCGATATAGCAAAAGGCACCAATATAAACCTCTTCACCGATTTGAACACTTTTATCTATGAAGCAAGGTTGTTCAATACCTTTTTTTTGTTGTTCCAGCGTTTTTTGGTAGTGCTGTAATAGCTGTATAAAGGCTTTATAGGGGTCTTCTACGATGATATGGGGAAGGTGTTGTACGTGTTGTGCTAATTGAGGCGACACCAGTACAGCCGTATTTTGTAGTTGGGGAAGAAAGACAAGATAGCGTTCATTATTTAAAAAGGTAATAGTATTAGGTTCACTTCGGTCAATGCGACTAAGACCTTTGATGAGCATAGTAGGGTCACCTTGTAGTTTGCCGTGGACTAATTTAGCGATGTGTTCTAATGGGTATTCAAAGCGGTTTACCATTGTGAAAGCAAACTTAAAACGGTTTGTAGATATTTGCAAGAAAATTACTAAATTGCGCCGCAATAGAAGGATAAAAGCGTATGAAGCGATACGGCATTTTTTCCTTAGGGCTAGTAGCAGTATTGGGTATAGCCTTTATGCTAAAACCTCAAGGGCAAAGGAGTGTACAGCAGTATGTATGGAGCTATCAAGGACCGGATAATTTTTCTGGAATGGCACGAACCGTAGCCATTGCCCCCAATGGACGTATTTATGTAGGTTTTATCGGAGGTGGAATTTGGTACTCTGATGATAAAGGAATCACATGGCAACCGCTATCCAGCTTTAACGATAAAGTGCGTCAGCAATCTAATGTGAATTTAATGGTTAGCGATATTTTAATTGACCCAGATAACCCTCAAAAAATTTATGTTGCTACAGGAGATTTGTATTTTGGCAGATTATCAGCAGGAAGCCAACAATTGACGTTAAATGAACCCGATTATAATGGAGAAGTTGCATGGCAGTACGGATATTATGGTAGGATGGGGCAAGGAGTCTTTGTATCTTTAGATGGAGGGCAAACATTTTCTAATAATAATGCTACCTGGCCTTATAATTATCCCCAAACAGTGTATGAGGAGGATAGTAATGCCTTTATAAGTGTTCAGAGGTTGGCTAAGGTAGGCAACATGGTTCTTGCGGGTACCATTAAGGGACTTTACTTTACGGTAGATGATTTCCAAACGGTTAGCTTGCCTACTTATACAAAATCTAATATTAAATCCGCGTTGGAAAGGAGTATAGTGCTGGATATAGAGGTAGGGGGTGGCAAAATATGGATAGTCGCATTAGACCCTGTGGCTATAGATGCTAAAATAGCGCTTTATGAAGCAGTTGTAGAAAACAATATACTTAAAGTTGTAGAATGGTACAAGTGGTTGGATAAAAATACAGATACCTTAGTTCGCGGAGATGCTAACGCACCTTCCTTTAGTGATAGAATAGACTTAGGAAATAGCAATTTACAAATTGCTATTTCCCCTTCTGACCCGCAAGTTATTTACATGGTAGGAGCAAATGTGGAGGGGAAATTAAGTGGAATATGGCGTAGTAGAGATGGTGGAAAGGTATGGCAATTGATTGCTTCAGGTAATAGTGCTACTTTTTCCCCTCTTTTTGATCCTTTTTCTTCTATTGCCAATTTAAGCGGTGGACAAACCATAGGTAGGGGCATGGGACGCTTCGCCTTGGCAGTGGCAGTGTCCCCTACTAATCCAAATAAACTTTATTTAGGTGGTCAAGAATGGGTTGTCTATGACGATGCTACAGGGTGGCAAGTAAAATGGACCAACTTACCTATATTACCCTCCTATCCACTTTATGTAGCAAAAAATGTCTTTGATATCGCTTTTCATCCTTCTGATACCAACTTCATGGTAGTAGCAACAGCAACCAACATCTTTATCTCTAATAACCAGGGAGAAACTTTCTTCCAAGCACGAGGCATTCCTACAGCATCCATCCTTAGAGTCCATAAAGCTGTAGATAATACTTATTGGGCTACCAATCCGTTTGCTGGTGTGCTAAAACGCCCCAGCTTAGCCAATAAACTCTATGCTTACACAGGTGATATGATAATTTTCCCTGAAATCGGCTATGTAAAAACTTCTGTCTATAATCCCGAAAAAGGTATCTTAGGAACTACTTATCAATACCTTATTAAAAGAACTTTGGATGGTGGCGGTGTGTATGAAGAGTTCTGGGACTATCCCGATACACCATCGGTTCTTGTCAATGGTGCACCTGATAGTATTCTTACTGTAAATAATAACGGACCAGGAGGCGATAAATTAGACGGTACTGTAACTTTTACTAATCGGCGTATTTATACCTTAACACCTTTTGTCCTTTCCGAATACAAACAAGATAGTATTATTGTTAGAGATACTAATGGCAATTATCTTTATCCTTCCCGTCTGTATACTTTATTGCCTAGTGCAAAAACCGCTAACGGCTGGGGCGTGTGGTATACCCAAGACCCCTTCAATTTAAACGATACTTTACTTACTCGTTGGACCCGAGTCTCTCCTAAAATCATCATGGGTAGCAAAGAAGCTACTTCTGCTGCTGCTCAAATTCCTAACCAAGAAACAGTCTTCTTCGGTACTACCAAAGGGCAACTTATCCGTGTTACCAACGCTAATGACCCCTTGAACGCTACAACGATCCGTATAGATACGCTACCAGGGAACTCCTTACCTCAAAAAGCCATTACCGCTATTGCTGTCCATCCTAATAATCCCGATTTGATGGTTATTGCTTATGGTAGCTATGATACAACAGGAGGCTACCTTTATATCTCTACCAATGCGACTTCTGCACAACCTACTTTTACTCGCCTTTATGTAAATAACCTACCTGTAACACCTATTTATGATGTAGAATTTAGTCCTGCAAGTGTAAAACCTGCAATTCTTATCGCTACCGAAGTAGGATTATGGCTTGCTCATGTAGATGCTAATCCTACTACTGCTATTGAACTCAATGAACCACCGCTACGACGAACCATCGTGTATGATATTGAAGTTAGCATGTGGCGACTCCAAAAAGAAGTGCTTTCTATAGACCCCAATGGTATAGAAAAAGCACAGTATCGTTTATTAAAACGAGTGTATCCAACGGTATTGCTTGCCACGGAAGGTAATGGTGTTTTAGAAATTGATATTTGGCAAGTTAGTGGAACTACACCGCCGCAAGCTACTGCGTTACAGGATAAAATCCTTGTAACCCTCTATCCTAATCCTGTAGTTCAACAAACATTTAATCTGCGTTTCCAAAGTAGTATTGGTAACTTGGGAGCCATTACATTGAAAATCTTGGATTTGCAGGGTAGAATACTGCGCGTTTATAATAAGGAAGATAATGCCGAACATCAAGTTCAAGTAGATGTCAGTGGATTGCCGGCAGGGGTCTATCTATTACAAGTAGATGTGCCTAAACATCACTTCCAAAAAACATTGAAGTTTATTAAGGCTAATTAACCATTTTCCTTTAACCCCACCGATGCCGTAGCTGGACTTTTGGACGTATTTGAATTCGTAAGACGAATAAACACAAAGCGGAAACAGGGGGAAAGTGTAATAAGAAGAGACGTTAAATTTTGTACCTTTGCAGCGGTTTTAAGCTAAAAAGTAAAATGAGACAGCTTTTTTTATGGTTCAGTGTGAGTGCGATGTTATGGGCGCAGTACCCGTTATTAACCATTAGCGACATTCAGACGCCCAAAGCACCACCGGCAAATGACACTTCCATTTATTATGGCGATACTGTACGCGTGCGTGGTGTTGTCGTTACCCCTCCTGACCAATGGTGGAATGCCCCCAATAACTACTCTTTCTGGATTCAAGACTCTGGAAATAGTGGACCCAAAACAGGATTACATATTTTCCTTGGCGATGGTACTAAAGCAAACGCCTTAGGAGTCTCTTCCCTACAACCAGGAATGTATGTAGAACTACTGGGAGTAGTAGATTACTACAGAGGAGAAACGGAATTGGTTCTAGATACCAACACCGCTGTCTTAGTTTTAGCAACCAATATCCCTATTCAAGGCCCAGATACCGTTTCTGTAGGTACGTTTAACGATATGAACAACCAAGCCCAGCCTACAGGTGAACAATGGCAAGGCTCCTATGTGGCAATCAAAGATGTAGATGTGATAAATGTCTCAGGAAACCCGAACAGAGGATTCTTTACAGTGGTAGACGCTGCAGGAAACCAAATTACTATATGGGACAACTTTAAAGCCATGAGTCCTGCCAATGGCTTTTTGAAACCGCAAGTTGGAGATAAATTCATCTCTATTGCAGGAATATTATTCCATTATCGTTCGGGAACAACTGATTTATATGAGCTTTGTCCATGGGATACTTCACAATTTGTCCGAGGACCTTCTTCTCCTGTAATACAAACCATGAGTAGAGACATTGCTTGTCCAAAGTCTACCGATAGTGTTACTATCAGCGCTGATGTGATTCATCCCTCAACAACTGTGACTATTGATAGCGTAATACTATTTTATGGTTTATCACCAACCGATACCCAATGGAAAAAAATCATGATGACACAAGTTGGTGGTTTGTGGGTTGGGAAAATTCCTCCACAACCGCATGGTACCTTTGTTCATTATTGGGTGAAAGCTTATGATAGTACAGGACGTAGTAGCTACTTCCCCGCTTATCAGCCCCGTTGCTATACAGTAAACGATAACGGATGTTTTATCTCTGATATTCAAAAAACTTCAGAAGTTACCTTCTTACCTACCGAATGGTTCACTTCAGGCTATGAGGGACTGACTGTGGTAGATGTGGTAGGAGTAGTAACCGCTACGCGTAGCGACTTAGGTTATGTCTATATTCAAGAGCCTGGTAAAACCGCATGGGCAGGAATCCAACTTACAGGCGACCCCTCTATAGATTTATTCCAATTAGGTGATAGTGTTAAAGTAACTGGTGTGGTAGAAGAATACTATGGTTTAACCCAACTGCGTGTAACCCAAAGCACTAAATTGGGCACTACTACCCCTATTGAACCTATTTCGCTGCCTATCAGCCTATTTAATCCAACCGATGACCAAGTTTATGCTACAGAAGCTTATGAATCTATGCTCATTCGTATTGCCGACCCACCTTTGTATGTAGTTGACCCTAAACCCTATAACTTCTATGGTGGACAAGGGGCATACCGTATTGGTAAAGATACCTTAGACCCTAACGCAGGATTATTAGTGTTAGCAGGTAGAGCTACCAATAATGTTTTCTCTTCCTTAAACGTTTCTTATATTAACGACTCCATGTGGATTTTCATAGATGGAGTCATAGACACAACGCAAATCCCTGTATGTGTTGTTTCGGATTCTACCGTCATGGATAGCATCCAAGGCATTTTAACCTATGCTTGGGGACAAGTCAAGCTATTACCTAGAAACAATAGCGATTTCTTTAATGTGCGTGGTACACCTTGTGGAAAACTGCAAAGCCGAGTAACTGAGTCATTAAAAGCAGTTTTGCGTATTTATCCCAATCCTACCTCCGGTAGATTGATCATAGAACATTCCAGTGGAGGAGAATTATATGGGATTTTATATGATTTGATGGGTAAATGTATAGACAAGCAGCGATGGATAGGGAAAAAAGTTGAATATTACTTACCAAAAGAATTGCGTGAGGGTGTTTACTTATTGAAGATTATAGATGACGGGGGCCGTACAACGTTTTATAGGATTTTATTAGGAAAATTCTAAAAAAGTTTGTAACTTTGCATTTGGCACGGTGGGGTTAATTTTATTGTGGTAGGAAAGTCCCTCCTTCACAGGAGGGACTTTCTCTTTTAAAGGAAAATGGTAAGTTTGCCCCCATGGTACAGATGGAATTAAAAGAAAACATCGCTATCCTTACCTTAACACGTCCTAAGGTATTGAATGCATTAAATCGGGATTCATTAAAGGCATTACAGAAGCATTTGGAAACATTATTAGATAATGAGGGAGTTCGAGGAATTATTGTTACAGGCTACGGAGAGAAAGCTTTTGCAACCGGTGCCGATATAGCAGAATTACATGGTTTAAGCTATGAAGATGCTTTAGCTCACGGTGCTTTTGGACAACGCTTGTTTGATTTTATAGAGAGCTATCCTAAGCCTATTGTTGCCGCAGTGAACGGCTATGCCTTAGGAGCCGGTTGCGAATTAGCTATGGCGTGCCATTTGATTGTTGCCGCAGAAAACGCACAATTTGGATTACCTGAATTAAAATTAGGAATTATCCCAGGCTATGGTGGTACACAAAGACTTCAACAACGTATTGGAAAAACGCGTGCCTTAGAAATGATTCTAACGGGAAAATTTATCACAGCACAACAAGCATACGAATGGGGATTAGTGAATAAGATAGTACCTTTGCAGCGATTGCTTCCAGAAAGTATTGCTTTACTTAAAGCGATTATAGAAAAATCTCCTTTGGCAATTCGTTATGCTATTGAAGCCATTAATGCCTTTTGGGATGAAGAACGAAATGGTTATGAAGTAGAATTGAAGAATTTTGCATTGAGTTGTAGTTCCGAAGACGGAAAAGAGGGCACAGCAGCTTTCTTACAAAAACGCCAACCCAATTTTATGGGAAAGTGATTCAAAAATGGATAAAACCTCATTTATGGCAGTTGTTCCAACAAAGTTCATTTCTATATCAGCGTCCTATATTGCACAAAGCGGTTTATTTGGATGAAAATGAAAATCCTTATGCTGTTTTCGGAAAGCGCTATCCACAAAATCGTTTTGCTATTTTAGATTTCCCTCCTATTTATGAACGTTTGAGCGTGCTTTGGAATGTACCTTCTAAAAACTTGCGTATTGTTGCCGATGAATATGGTTTATTACAAGCGATTGCTTCTGCTGTTTTGAATGAACATCGCAAAGCATTGGTCATTACCCCCTGTGAGCCTTATGTTGTCCAATTATTACAAGCACAGGGTAGTACAGTGCTCATATGGAATTTATTAAAAGCATCGCTAAAAGACCTTGAACAGCAATTACTTCAAAAACCTTTTCTTATTTATCTATCTAATCCCCACAATCCTACGGGATTAGTAATAAAAGAAGGGGTATGGAAGCTTTTAATGGATTATACCGATGGTGTACTCTTTATAGATGAATCCTTTATTGAGTTTGCTAAGGAGTTGTCCTCTTTAGGGATACGGGCTATTGAAACACCGAATTGGGTGGTAAAGCGCTCGTTTTCCTATGCATGGGGCTTAGCAGGTTTGGCTTTAACCGCGTGTATTGCACATCAAGCATGGATTTCGTTTTTAAGGTGGTATTTGTCTCCTACACAAGTCAATAGAATTGCTTTGCAATATCTTTACGAAGCATTGGAAGAGCCGTATGCTTTGCATTCTGCTAAGGAGATGATTATACAACAGAGGGAGTGGCTGTATGAAGCACTACGTTCTTTATCGGTTGTGAAGTGGGTTTTTCCCAGTCAGGCAAATTTTTTATTTGTACAATTTTGGGATAAGGGGATTTATGAACATCTGTGTCGTTATCGTTTTTTTATTAAGCCATTTGAGGAGGGGTATCGGGTGAGTGTTGGTAATGAGACAGAAAATCGGTATTTTGTCAGGGTTTTACGTCGTATAGGAAGTTAGATTTGGATTTTTAAAAATAAACCTTTTAATTTGCGGGCAACTTAAAATCCAAACGCGCAATGAAACGTTTATTGTTGGCATTGGCATTGATGGGAGCGATTTCTTTTAGTGCATGCGGCGGAGGCGAACAGCAAGCCGCAGAGAGCGAGCAGACAGAGCAGACCACTGAACCTGCTGCAACAGAGCAGCAAACGGCTGAAGAGCAATCTGCTGAGGCAGCACCAGACACCGCAGCTACCCAAGAAGGTGGGGAAGCACAAGAAGGCGGAGAAACGCAAGAGGGTGTTGAAGCACAAGAACAAGGCGGTGGAGAACAACAGTAAAAGCGCCTGCTCAAAACCCAAAGAACGAAGGCTGCCTCAACGGCAGCCTTCTTTTTTATTAGTGAATCAAATGCTTTGCTACTTCCTTTTGCTATCTGAAGAGAGTGAAGTAGCATAATGGTAGTTTCTTAGAGAATTTAAGGAAAAAACACCATTTAAGGGGTAAAATGAACTCTAATTTTGATACTTATCTTCAAGTTTACAATCCTTTCTAAAGAAAAGAGTTACCA
>WFXK01000106.1 GCA_015490695.1 Bacteroidota bacterium
GAATACGTTCCACTTCTAAAACTCGTTTCTGGATTTCCTCTTCATTTAAATTTAAAGGTAAAACAATTTTGGCTCTTACTTTTCCGTTTACTGCAACAGGATACTCAAAAGTGTCTTCTACTAAGTATTGTGGGTTGTACTTCGGATAAGGTTCAAATTGGATGGTTTCTTTATGTCCTAAGCGTTCCCAGAGCTCTTCTGCAATATGGGGCGCAAAAGGAGAGAGTAAAATCAAAAAAGGTTCTATTAAAGCTCGTTTGCAAGCATTGTGTTTCGTTAAAAAGTTTAAATAAATCATAAATTGGGAAACGCAAGTATTGAAGGCTAATCGTTAAATATCCTCTATTACTTTTTTAATCGTTTGATGTAAGGCTTTTAACTCTTCTTTGGTAGGTTCTTCATCTCGTACTCGGATGTTGCCATTTTCATCTATGATAAAATTCCAGAGTCGTTTTAAGAAATTATAAACGCCTGTGATGCCTTTGGTGTCCCATGGTTTATGTTGTTCTAAGGGACCTAAAAACATTTCATAGAGGCGGAAGGTGTCTGCACCATATTTTTTACAAAGTTCATCGGGGGTAACAACATTGTGAAGCGACTTAGACATTTTTTCAATTTGTACACCGCAGTAGAAGTTACCATCGTCTGATGGGATGAAAGTGGCATCTTTATATTCAGGCATCCATTGTTTGAAGGCTTCAATGTCTAAAATATCGTCGTGGACAATGTTAATATCTACGTGGATGGCAATAAAATCATCAAAGTTTTGGATTTTATCTTTAGAGACGAAGACGTTTTTGTCTTTATATTTATAGATGAGGTTAGAGCGTCCTTGAATCATTCCTTGGTTGACGAGTTTTTGAAAGGGTTCGTCGTGGGTGACGTATCCGAGGTCGTAGAGGAATTTCATATAGAATCGGGCGTAGAGCAGGTGTCCTACGGCGTGTTCTGCACCTCCGATATAAAGGTCTACAGGCATCCAGCGTCGCTCTAATTCCTTATCGCAGAAGGTTTTATCGTTCTTAGGGTCTATGTAGCGCAGGTAATACCAGCTGGAGCCTGCCCATCCAGGCATGGTGTGCGTCTCTCGTTTAGAGCCGTCAGGCAGTTCTACCCAATCTTTGACTGCAGCTAAAGGCGATTCGCCCGTCCCTGTTGGCTGATAACGCTCCACCTTAGGTAACGTCACAGGCAATTCCTTCTCATCTACCGTGTAAGGAATGCCATTACGATAAACAATCGGAAAGGGCTCACCCCAATAACGCTGACGAGAAAAAACCGCATCTCTTAGTTTATAAGAAACTTTTCGTTTTCCTAATTGTCGCTCTTCTAAAACCGCTATGATTTTTTCAATAGCTTCTTTGACACTCAATCCATTAAGGAAATCCGAATTGATTAAGGTGCCTTCTTTTTCTTCCCATGCTTGTTGTTCTATGTTGGCTTGTGGATGGTCAATAACTTGGATGATAGGTAGTTGCATAGCTTTTGCAAAGCGCCAATCGCGCTCATCATGCGCAGGAACTCCCATAACCGCACCCGTACCATAATGCATTAAAACATAATCGGAAATCCAAATAGGTAAAGGCTTTTTCGTAAAGGGATGGAGGGCATAACTGCCTAAGAAAACACCTGAGATGCTTTTTTCTGCAATCCGTTGCCGCTCTGATTTACGTTTAACGGCTTCTAAGTATTGTTGCACAGCTTCTTTTTGTTCTTCCGTAGTTAATGTTTCTACCAAAGGGTGTTCAGGGGCTAAAGTAAGGAAGGTGGCGCCAAAGAGCGTGTCGGGACGTGTAGTAAATACTTTAATAACTTCTTTTCGGTTTTGAATAGGGAAATAGATGAGAGCGCCTTCACTACGTCCAATCCAATGGGTTTGTTGCTCTTTGATGGATTGGGGCCAATCAATCCGATTTAATCCTTCTAAGAGTCTATCGGCATAGGCGGTGATGCGCAGCAGCCATTGTCGCATCGGAATCCGATAAACTGGATACCCACCCCGCTCTGAAACCCCATCTTTAACCTCTTCATTGGCTAAAACCGTCCCTAAAGCAGGACACCAATTCACTTCTACTTCATCTAAGTAGGCTAAACGATAATGCAAAAGGATTTTTTGTTTTTCCTCTTCAGAAAATTGTCTCCATTCTTCTGCTGTAAAGGTTTCTTCGTAAGTGGTGGCAGCTTCAACGTTGCCATTACCCTCTTTTTCAAAAATCGCAATTAAAGTTTCTATAGGTTCTGCTTTTTCCTTTTTTTTGTTATACCAACTATGGAACATTTTAATAAAAATCCATTGGGTCCAGCGGTAGTAATCGGGGTCGCAGGTTTTGATTTCGGCATCAGGGTCATAAGAAAGCCCTAACATTTCTAATTGTTTTCTAAAGCGTTCAATATTTTTTTCTGTAGTGATGGCAGGGTGGGTTCCTGTTCTAATAGCATATTGTTCAGCGGGCAGACCAAAGGCGTCATAGCCCATAGGGTGAAGCACTTCATACCCTTCATGGCGTTTAAAGCGGGCAATAATGTCGGAAGCGATGTATCCTAAGGGGTGTCCTACATGAAGCCCTGCCCCAGAAGGATAAGGAAACATGTCTAAAACATAAAATTTCGGTTTAGTGCTGTAGCGATTTACCTTAAAATACCCTCGTTCTTTCCAAATCTTTTGCCATTTTTTGTCTATAGCATGGAAGTCTATCATGGCTATGCAAAGGTATATTTCCTTGTTTGTTTGGGCAAGGAGGGGAGTCTTAATGGACTTACTTGGTAGGATGACTGTTTCGTAGCGATTGTGTTATTTTTTCATGGTTTTTCTGTTGGAAACTTAGGAAACTTTTAGCGTTTCCAAAGTTTCCTAAGAGATGTCTCGGTTTCGTCTCGGCATGAGGCTGCTATCGCAGTGCTGCGGGGACCTTTTGGTGTTGCTGAGTTTATGCGTGTAGTTTGCGGTTTTTGTGCTGTTTGTGCTTAGGTTATGTGCGTTATTCTATTAGTGCGCGTCATTCCGGAGCCAAAGGCGAAGAATCTCAAGTACGGATTTTTTTCGGAATACCCCTCTAATGGAAACTAAAGGAAACGCTTAGAGTTTCTGAAGTTTCCAAAAAGAAATTGCCCTGCATCCACCCGATTATATAATAGAAGATTTTTGTGTTACTTTGGACTCAGACTAAGAAACCTTATTTTTGTCGTAAAAGTCAATTTATGGACGCTTATTCTCGTGAACAATTGAGAATAAAACATAAGCAATGGGTTGCTA
>WFXK01000107.1 GCA_015490695.1 Bacteroidota bacterium
ACATTAGAGTGGTAGTACAGCTGTACCCAAGGGTGTAAACGATTAAGAGAAATATTTTTTTGTAAAAGCGTCAACAAAGCGGCAGCGCTGTCCCATTGATTAAAAAACTTAATCCATAAATCTATTTTTAACATCGCACGTTTTACATACTCCGAGGTATCCTTTAATTGCAAACTAAGCTTTAGAATTGTATCTATTACTGCTAATGCTTCTTTTACTTTGCCCTGCTGCAAGTGCCATTGTTCCCATGCCTTATAGGCTTGTAGCTCTTCTTTTTTATCTTTAAGTTCTTTAGCGATTTGTAGTGCTTTTTGGATGTGGTAGGCAGCGCTATCCCATTGTCGCGCTTGTAGATACCAAACGCCTATAGCATAATGCCATTGCATTTGATAATGAGGCTTTGGATGTTTTTGTAACCATAGATAAGCTTTATTTAAGTACATGCGTGCGCTGTCTAAGTAGAATTTCCTTCGATATTCTCTTGCAATAGATAACCATTGTTGGAAAATAGTAGCAGATTGCCCAAAGATAATGGTGAAGCTGAAGAAAAAAAGAAGGATTCTCATAATTGAAAGCGATTTTGTAGTTCTTTAACGATATGTTTTGCGATAGCTAAGCAAGCAGTTGCAGCAGGAGAAGGCGCATTAACCACATGCAATGAAGCCTCTCCTTGAGCAAATAAAAACTCATCTATCATTTCTCCTGCCGAACTAAGTGCCATAGCCCGAATTCCACAACGCCAAGGTTCTAACTCCTCTATATGCAAGGAAGGAATCAAACGACGTACCTTTTCATAAAAACGTTTTTTAGAAAACGCCCTTCTATATTCCTCTAAACCAAAACGCCAGTGTTTAAAAAAGAATCGCCACGTACCGATGAAACTTAGTGCCTCCCAAGTGTCTTTACAATCGAAAGCCAGTTTTTTATACCCTTCTCGGGCAAAAGCAAATACCGCATTAGGACCGCATTCTATTTCGCCTGTAACCATCCGAGTAAAATGCACCCCTAAAAAAGGGAATTTTGGATTAGGAACGGGATAAATCAAGTTTCGTACTCGTTTTTGTGCTGATAGACGCAATTTATAGTAATCGCCTCTGAATCCTACAATGCGGTGCTGCAGTGCAATTCCTTCCATACGTGCTAAGCGGTCACTTTGCAAACCACCACAAACTACTAAATAACGACTTTGAAAAGTACCTTGCGAGGTTTTAATCACATATTTTCCATTTTTCCTATGAATGCTCTTCACTTCATGATTTAAGGCAATGGCTTGGGGATTGCTACTACGTTGTTGGATTTCCTGTGCTAAGGCTTTACAGACACCAACAAAGTCAATGATACCGGCATAAGGCACCCAAATAGCCTGAACCCCTTCACAATAAGGTTCTATTTCTTTCAATTCTTTTGCATCTATCATACGGATTTCTGAGAGTCCGTTTTGCAATCCCCGCTGATAAATTGCTTTTAATTGTGGGATTTCTTTTTCATCTACAGCAACAACCACTTTTCCACAGATTTCATAAGGAACTTTATGTTCTTCTGCAAATTGTGTTAATAGGGTTCTTCCTTGAACGCAAAGCTGAGCCCGTTTGGTTTCGGGTCGGTAATATAATCCTGAGTGGATGACGCCCGAGTTATGTCCTGTTTGATGGGCAGCAATCTGTTTTTCTTTTTCTAAAACGATGAGATTCAAGTTAGGATATTGCTGCAATAATTCCCATGCGGTGCTTAGACCAACGCAGCCTGCACCAATAATAATAATATCGCTTTCCATGGATTAAAATCCATAAAGGATTTGTATTCCTGCGGTTTGGAAGGTAACTTCTGCTTGCGTAAAAGGGTCTAGACTAAGTTTCCCTGCGTTAGGTAGTAGATTATAGTGTCCTCGTATGCGGACAGTACCACCACCAGAAAAATTGGGATTGATTTCTGCTACGATAGCGGGCGAAGCAATCATTTGTCGCATCTGTCCCTGATAAGCATTAGCAGTATTAACATAACTTAGTTGCAAGTAAGCAAGGTTGACTCCTGCTCCTACGCCAATCCCAAAGGCTTGTTCATTGTATGGCGTTGCACCACTACCGTAGTTAAACATAACAAACAAGGGCAGCTGCAAATAAATCCCTGGATTCCTTAAATCCGCAAATTTTATGCCAAAGGATAATTCACTACAAGCGTTTAGAGCAAAAATATCTTCAGGATGATAAAGCAGGGAATATAGCCCCCCTACACCGATGATGGTGAAAGAAAGCATTTGGTCAAAAACAGGACGTCCTGAGATAGGGTCACGAATATCTATGAATTCTACTCCAATACCAAAGTAAAGTTGTCCCCGTTCCTCAAAAGAAAAATCTCGGGTTGCAGCAATAGGATTCAATTGATTTTGTGTCCAAGCAGTGGAAAATAGTATTAGGGCAATCCATAAGCCCTTTAACCCTGTTGTTGGAAGTACTTTAAGATATTTTCTTGTATCCATTGCTGTTGTTGATAAGGGTTTTTATAAGGGAAAGGTTTAATACTACGGAATTTTGGATAGCCCCAAACGTCTTTCTCTTCACTTCGTCGCATGTAACCCGCTTGTTCTAATAAAACACACATACCAATATCTATAAGTCGTAGCTTCTGGTCTCTACTCAGTCGCTTACTTAGTTCTCCGGTTTCTTGAATACCGATTAAAAGCAATAGGGCTTCTATAGAAGGTCTTAAACCCCATTGCTTTTCAAGGGTTTGGAGAAATGCTTCCCACTTCATTATCAAGACAAAGATATACTACTTTGAATAAAGATACAAGTAGCGCACTTCCTACTTATAACCCATTTGCAAAGTAAGTCCTTCTATAATTGCTTCTATTGTTTAACAAAAACGGGCTGAGCCAGCATCATGCCGACCCAGCCCCGTTTTCACCACTTCACTAAACGCATACGCGCCTCACCCTGAGAGGTCC
This sequence comes from Bacteroidota bacterium, assembly GCA_015490695.1. Taxonomy (GTDB): domain Bacteria; phylum Bacteroidota; class Bacteroidia; order SpSt-205; family S141-50; genus S141-50. The sequence goes on from WFXK01000107.1 coordinate 2,945, forward strand.
ATACGTGCAACAAATAAACCCCTTTCGCCCAAGGTGATAAATCTATAGAAAGTTCTGAAACGTTCACCTCATGCCACGAAGCCAGCAACTTACCTGTAAGGGTGTAAAGCCGTGCTGTTACCTCCGGTTGCGGCGAAGGAAAGACCAACAACACCTTGTCTTTCGTAGGATTGGGATAAAGCGCTACTGCACCTCCATCCCCCAATACCTGCGAAGACAACAACACCGTATAACATGACGACGTATCCTTACACCCGCCTATGGTCACCTCTACAGCAAAAGAGCCTGAATAAAATGGCGTAAAGATGCGTGTCTTACCCCCTGGAACAGGCTCCATGTTTCTGTCGCAGTCTAACCACTGATATTGCGCAGGCGGAGAGGCTAAAGCAACTAACTGCCCATCCAATACCAAAACCGTAGTATCTATGACAGGTGCTAAAGAAAGGTTAATCGTGATAATGGAATCACAACCTGCAGCGTTAGGAATCGTATCTACATAGATTCCCGATTGCGTATAGACAGCACCTGAAGGAGCAACGTATTGCGGACCACATACCGAAGTGTCTATGGTCGCCGTTGTGTTCGCTCCGCCTAAGTCTAAGTAAATCGTAATGATAGAATCACAGCCTGAAGCATTGGGAATCGTATCTACATAGGTTCCAGACTGGGTATAGACAGCTCCTGAGGGGCTTACATAGAAGTCTACACCGCAGACTTGGGTATCTATGACGGCTTGGGTATTGAGTCCGAGGGTTAAATAGATAGTGATGATGCTATCTACACCGTTAGAAGCTTGGATGGTGTCGTTATAGGTTCCTGGTTGTGTCCATACGTAGTTACCGCTGGGGGATTGATAGAAGGAGTCGCAGGCTTGGATGTAGGCTTCTCCGTAGGTAGTATAGTGGAAGCCGTATTTTGCCAGCAGCACATCATGGGCGCCTTTAGCGATACCATAGATAGTCCACGGACCGGGAGCAAAGTCTATGGTATCAGAGTAAGCCCCTGTAATAATCATATTACCGTTTTTATCTACGGCTACGCCGTTTCCGAAGTCATCGCCCTTACCACCTATGGTGAGGTTCCCTATCAGTTGTAGTTGGGGACTGAAGGTTGCTAAGTACACGTCGTTGTCGCCTTGGGAGATAGCTATGGCTTGGGGTGGACCTGGGGCGAAATCTACGGTATCTTGGAAGCGTCCTGTTAAATAAAGGTTTCCTGTTTTGTCTATGGTGATGTTATGGGCGCGGTCGCTGCCTTTGCCGCCTATGCTCTGCGCATCTACGAAGTTTCCAAGGGTGTCGTAATAAAGGATAAAGATGTCTTCTGCGCCTTGGGAGATGAGGATACCGCCACCGCCCGAAGCAACAAAAGTAGCAGTATCTGTAAAATGTCCTGCGATATAGACCCTTTCATCGTCTGTAGCGATGGTTTCTCCTTCTTCGTCGCCTTTACCGCCCCCTGATAAAATCCATCTTGCATTGCCATCAAGGTCCCATTGTCCGAAGAACACGTCTGAGCCCCCTTGGCTATTGAGCGGTACGCCATCAAAGACGGCATTGCCTTCAAAGCGTCCTGCGATGTAGAGTCTGCCTTCATGGTAAGCGATGGCGTTGCCCCAGTCTGCTGCAGCCCCTCCCGAGCGTTTTGCCCACAGGTAATACCCATTGCTGTCTAAGCACATGTAAAACATATCGGTGCTGCCTGCGCTGATTAAATAAGCGGTATTGATACCGGGGTCAAAGTCCACAGTGCCTTCAAAGCCCCCTGTGATATAGAGCCTATGTTGGTCGTCTATGGTGATGTCTTCTGCCCAATCGTTTCCTAAGCCGCCTATGCGCTTTGCCCATTGAACTGAGCCTGAGGTATCAAACTTTGCGATAAAGATGTCAGTGCCGCCTTCAGCGATAAGCGGCAAGGTGCCTATGCCAGGGTCAAAATCTGCGGTGTCTTCAAAACTACCTACTAAGTACAAAGCAGCACCATCTAAAGCGAGCGCATAGGGCCAATCATCACCATTGCCCCCTACCCGCACAGCCCAAACCAACTCATCCCACGCATTGTATTTGGCAATAAAAATATCATAAGTGGTGTCTTCTGCATAAACCCAATACGCCCCATTGCCAAGGTCTAAGTCTACAGAATCTTTAAACACACCTGTAACATAGTAGTTTCCTAAGGAGTCTACAACAACTTTACGCCCTCTATCGTCTTGATACCCTCCTGCTTGCGCAGAATACCCCGAAGTTGGGTTCGTTAAAGCGTATTTGACTAATAAAAGGTTGCCGAATGGGCCTGGGGCAGGATTAGGATATAGCCACATCGCTGTTACATTGGGGTCTATGTCGGTTGTATCTAACAAGCTACCTGCTGCATAAAGCGTTTTCGTTGCAGTATCTACGGCAAATGTTTCAAAAATCACTTGATTTTTAGGGTTTGCGATTGCCCATTGAAGTTTTTTCTGAGCATCATAGCATAGGATTGCGGTAGTATTTTGTACATTATAAACACCGCCTTTCCAATCCACGTCTGCATTACCGTTAACTTCTGCAAGCAAATAGATATTTTGAGCAGCATCTACAACTATTTTACGAATTTGGTCGTTACCGCTTACACTTCCAATTGTTTCTACCCATTGGAAGGTTCCATCACTGAGGAAATGAGCGATAAAACCATCTCTATACCCCATGGAAATGGTATAGGTATGAGTGGTTGGATGAGGGTTGAAGTCTGCGGTACCGCTAAAGTATCCCCCTACCCATAGTTTATTATCGCCATCGCAGTAGAGCGCAAGCCCTGCTTCTTCCGTTCCTGCACCACCTAAGGCATGTGCCCAAAGTAAATTCCCCATGAAATCCAGTTTTGCCAAGAAAATATCTCTGCCGTTTTGTGCTATAAGATAATGGGTATTGATAGAGGGGTCAAAGTCTACGCTATCTTCAAAGGCACCTGTTATGTAAATATTTCCCCATTGGTCTCCTGTGATAGCATAAGCAATATCTATCCCCTTACCTCCTATCCGATGCGCCCAAAGTAGATAACCTGTAGGAGTATATTTGGCAACAAAAATGTCTACAGAATCTGAACTCAGCCACCATTGCGATGGACCGGGTTGAGGGTCAAAATCATAAGCACCTCGGAATTGTCCAACTATATAGATATTATCATAACGGTCTATGTAAATATCATGAATCTTTACAGCGTAAGAATTACATGGAGAGCCGACTATTCTTTTATCCCATATAATGTTCCCATCTTTATGAATTTTAACCAAATGTACAATTTCTCCGTTTTTATAACCTCCGCAATAAAGCGATGTATCTTTACTATAAGCGGCTACTATATATTGTTGTGTTGCTCTTAAGACAGGTTGTTTAATCGCTGATTCAAACAGGGGTTTATGCCATTGCAAGGTAGTATCATTATAACAAGCGATAAAATTAGGCGCTGCAAGGGGAACATAAGTACTGTCAGGCGCTATATCGCTGCTCACGTATGCAAACCCCCAACCATAAAGACGACCACTATGAAAATCTATAGCGCTCCATCGCATGCGGTCAGTAGGTCGAGGACCAGGATCAAGACAGCGAGCTGAATAGGCAGCTGGAGGTTCCCTATATCCCGAGCAGTTCATATCACAGAAGAACCTAGGTAGTTCATTACCATAATATAGACAATAAATACCATAATCATAAGCACAGTCATTCATACTCCCACAGTCATCTTTGTATTTCGTGCCATAGGAACATGCTTCTATGAAATTTAAATTACCGTCAAGACGTAGTCCAAATATATCTTTTCCACCTTGTGAATAGACTTTATAGACTCCGCTACCAGGCATTAGATCTACGCTATCTTCAAAAATACCGTAAATACGAGCTACTCCCCACTTTATTATCCTTTTCGCTTCCTCATCCTTATTTCCTCCTAAGATAACAACGTTAGAAAAATCTGGTTTTGTTATGAGAATATCCTTATCACCATTGGGAGATATTGTATAACCACAACATAAGCCATAGGCACATTCATACAATTCTTCATCACGGTTGGTTCCCCAAGTCGAGACGGTCATGAGTCCTGCCGGCCCACTCGCGATCAATGCCTCTTTGCCTTTAGATGGGGTATTTCTATAACCAGCAATAGTAAAACTATAATAACTACCACCCCAACTTATTCTAGCTCTATTTGCTACTCCAGAAATAATGCTAACACAACAGTTGGTAAAAAGAGGGCGTCCTGCAAAGATTCGCTTTCCTACTCCGTAAATAGTATTGATAGGATTATTTAAGCTGTTTTCATAAACAGTGAAGCTGTCCTGAAATGAAATTACTGCTGCAAACTTTTGTAGAGGTTGGTTGCTGTTATCATAATTAGATGTTCTACTATAACATTGTCCATAAGAAGAGCATGTACCCGTATTTATAAATATAGGATATGGCTGAGCTCCAGCAACTTTCACGTCTTTTTTTCCTTTGAAGATATATAGCCCACTTTTCGTGTTACATAAACCTCCTGCCCATCTTATATACCTAACGAAAACAAAACCTACCCACTGACTACTTGAGTCCGTAAAGTTTCCTATTTTGACATAACCTTTGTATGAACCTGCTATTATTTGTACAGAAAAATATACATTACAGGCCCCATCACCAATTGTTTTTCCCTCTACAATCTCCACAGAGTCTCCTAGAATTTGTAAAAATGAGGTTTTTACTCCTTGCCAACCATTAACATAAGCCGCTTTAGACACATTCACTTCTCCCGTATTCCATGCCCATTCAACCTGCTGTGCTTTTGCAATATTACTTAAGCAAAAATACGTAGAGAGAGAGAGAGAGAGAGAGAGAGAGAACTAAGCACAAATGCGTAATACCATTGAGGGCTATGGGGTGCCCATGTTCTTAGGGTTTTAGTCGTGGTGTTTTTCATGGTTGTAATGGTTTTGTTGAGGCAAATTTAGGGAAAGTTTTTAAAAAAACAAGGGGTATTGGTGGTAGGTTGTTTTTAGTGGTTTACAATGGATTTTTTGTTGTGGTGGTTGTTGGGTTTTGTTATAGGGTTTAGGAAACTGGGGAAACTTTGAAAGTTTCCTTGGGTTTCCTTTAAAAAGGCATGCGAAAAACTCCGCACTGAGATTCCTCGCTTGCGCTCGGAGTGACGTAATGGGTGCAGGGCGGGAGGTTGTAGCGTCATGCCGAGCGAAGCCGAGGCATCTCTTTTTTGGAAACTTCAGAAACTCTGAAAGTTTCCTACGTTTCTAGTAAAAAAAGCACTTGGGAAAAATCCGTACTGAGATTCCTCGCTTGCGCTCGGAATGACGCAATGGGTGCAGGGTGGTGGTAGTAGCGTCATGCCGAACGAATGTGAGGCATCTAAAAACTTTTCCTATCTTCGCTCTACAATGAAACGCTTGCCCATCGGCATACAAGAT
>WFXK01000108.1 GCA_015490695.1 Bacteroidota bacterium
TGCTCAAGTTTGTTGTTTCGGTTACACCTGCCGGCACTTTGTATTAAAGCTGGGAGCGGACAAAAGTCCCTGTATACTACAGGAAAGTCAATATCCACACCAGCCTCTATCAGTTGTGTAGAAACAAGGATGACTCGGCTGTTTTCTTTGAGATCTTTTTGTATGCGCAAAATCTTTCTCCGTCGGTCATAAGCAGTAAAATGTGTATTGAGGAGATACAATTTTGCGGTAGATGACTTTGGTGCACCTGACACGCGTTCTTTGAACAGTCGGTAGAAGCGTTTGGAATCTTTAATAGTATTGACGATCAACAAACAAGAAGTGTTTTGCTTCAGCACGGAATCAACCAGGCACATATCATCTTCTACTTCAAACGGGACATGACGTATGATTCTGTAACGATTGAAGCAACCTTGGGTAAAGTATTTCCGATAATCAAGGAGTTCTACAGGCGGGGTATAAGTTGCAAAAAAGGATTGTGGATGCAAGGAGTTTTTTTCGCGTTGCATATGTGGCTTGTGTGGGAGATCAAAAGAGGGCATTGTGGCACTTGAAAAAATGGCAAAACAGTTGTGACGTTCACAGAAAGTATGTAGCCACGCAGAAAAGAAAATGTAAAGACGGGGAGGTAGTGCCTGTATTTCGTCGATAAGAAAAATACGGTTTGCCAAATTGGGCAGTTTCAGTAAAGTGCTGTTACGGTTACTCAAAAGCGTTTCGAATAACTGAACAAAGGTGGTAATTACAAAAGGGTGATCGAAGGTAATGCGCAGAAAGTCGCGTTTCAGCAGTTTTTCTATCAGCTCTTCACTCATATCAGAGTCCAACTGCTTTATAAGTGCTTCCATCTCTTTATCTTGCGCTTTTGACGATATGGGGAGCACCAAGTTTTTATTGTTTGCAAGCAGGGATTCAGCAATATGCTGGGTTTGTTCTATGATAGACAAGAAAGGAAGTGCATACACAATACCCAAGCCCGGATGTTTTTGCTGGATGATATTAGCCAAACTTAGCAAAGTGAGGGTTTTCCCGGCACCAGTAGGAGCTGTCAAGGTAAACAAACGTTGCTTTCCCGATTTTAAATGTTTTTTCAATGACTCTTCAGCTTCTTTTCGCAAAGAAGTACGTTGTTGATTCATGAGGCTGTCGCCCGGAAAGCTGTTGAATTTCCTAGTCAGCGATTGAGGCAGTAATACTTGCAAGCGAGGTAAAAGTTTCTGAAATGCATAATAGTTGTTGTTGCTGGCATCGCGTTTATCCCCTTCAATAAGTGCAGCAAAGGCAAACTGAGTTTCCAAGAAGTAGTTCAGTGGCTCATCTTTCCATTTTTCTGCCATTTTTTGAACAAATACACCCAGCCACTCTCTATCTATGGTGCTTTCGGAGAGTTCAAAAGGGGTATGTTCAATACCCAAATTTTCCTTAAGGAAGTCGGAAAAAGGCAAGTAAGGTTTTTTTTTTAAAAAAATAGCAAGCTGTGACAAGTGCTCTCGACTAATGGGTTGCGCTATGTTAGGCAAATTACCGTGATGTTTTACAATCAACATAAAGGTAATATAGATATCAACTATATCTTTCATTTCTTGCCTCAGGATCTGCCTGTTTTTTGAAGCAAAATCAAGCCACGCCAATGCCGATAAGTAAGCGTGTGCAGTATAACCACTTACTTCTTTAGTTTGCAGCTTCCGTTGAAAGAATGGGTTTATCTTGCCTAAATCGTGAAAATAGGCTGCCCACTTTACCACCGGAAAAGAAGAGTGGCGCATAGCTTTTTGCACCACTCCCTTAATGTGCACTTCCAATGATTTGCCCGGATGTGATTGATATCTTAAACAAGCACACATGCAAACGATACATTTTGCATAGTACTACGATACTGATAATACTTTCCTTCCACCCTGATGGTGGCATTGACAGGAAGCACTATTTTCACGTAACTATCAGGCAGGTTTTGCAAATGACTGTTTTGAATGGTTGGTACTTTATCAAAACTCAAAACAACCCCTTTCATTGAATCGGCCCGAGGAATGTGAGAAGAGAGCACAAAGTAGGAAGTTTCAAACTCACCTTCTTTCTCTTGCGAAATCTTGCCTTGGTCCAATAGCTGCAAACTACAAGGGCAGTTGTGTAGCCCCAACACTGCTGGATAGAATTGCTCTTCGTTTTTTATGCAGGCCAAGAATTCTGAAAAGAGCTTCTCGGCAGCGCTGTCTGTTTGCAGCAGCGCTACGATTATCTCATACTCTGGGTTGCGTATGATTTCCATCGTCTTACGGCTTTTCTCATAAGCATTGCCTATGGAGGGACGTGCGGTAAAACCAAAACTCATTTTGCTTAACAAACCAGGCACTTTGACGCTATAGGCGATGCTTTGGCAAAGTTGAGGGAAAATCTCCCTCAACTTTGTACGTTCCAAGCCACTGACGGCACCCATCAAGCCGACAAGCGCAGTTTTTGGGATAATATTGTGGGTAAGTGGCTGATTATTGGTTTCAGCTCGGCGGAAGTGGGCCCACTTGCCACTAATTTTCATTCGGAAGGCTTCCATGATCCAATCTGGCTTAAGCTGTTTAATAAGTATACTTGAGCTGCATCTTTTTCAACTTGTCACTTTTCAGGGACATTAAAGCATCTTCAATACTCGAGTGCTCAGTATAGTAACGCACTTCTTTTATTTTTGGTGAGTCAACGATTTCTTTCAATCGATCGCACTTCAAGCCGGCTTCCTTGAGAGACCGTACTTGCTCCTCGGTCACTCCTCCGATAGGCTCGAGGTATAAAACATCGTCGAGGCCATATACCTTATCTGTCGGTTTCCGGTAAATAAACTGCAACAATAACAATGAATTCTGTCCCGATTTACTACGGGTATTACTATTGTTTACACTATCCCATAACGCCGTAAACATCGTTTCGAGGTCGTCGGGACTGAGTGAAGTGTAGCGTGCAGAAAAGGGGTTAACCCAACCGTGAATTTGGCAAATGGCATAAGGAACGACACTGGTGGTACCAATGGTTCCGCGTGATTTGTCACTGGACGAGCTAAATAGAGATGTGTTTTGATGAATGCGCATATCTACACGGTTGAGCGATGGATTGAGCAAAGAAAATTGGACCGGTCCCGTTAGATTTACAGCCGCTTTTTCTTTAGTGGATATTCCCCCAAACAACCGTACATCTATGCACTCTTGCATAACCTTAAGGAGCTGGTCCCCCATTATTTTCTTGGGGTCATTAATTTTGTATTTAGTTTTATACTTTTCAATCAAAGCATTGATACGGGCGGCAGAACCAGATTCTCTTTCACCCGAGAGCGTCTTCTCCTTGTCCGTAACATAAATTTCAAAATTGCCGGCTTCCTGCAAGTAGTCGCGAATGAATCGCTTTATGCGTACATCGCTCACAAGAATCTTTTTGGTATCCTCATCGTAACGTTGCTCACCGGTAAAAGGATCACCATTAGGAATAGAATATTTCACCTCGTACAAAAACAAGATTTCGCTTTTTTCTTTGATTGTGTTTACCATGACCGTTAAATTTTAAGTGATTGATTAAAATAGTTTTAGCTGATTGAATAACTGAGTTTAAGCGCTTTGCTTTTCTTCTGTATCCATCTAGTTTTCTGTATTTTTGGCATTTTGTTGAAAATAGGCTTCGAAAAAGCCCAATGCGCAAATATCCTTGTTATAATGTTCAGGAGGGTTGCCCAGTAACTGCGCCAACTCTTGCGAGGCGCGTCGTTGATCAGGGAACATTCGTTCATGAATAGTTAGCTTCTCATTCAGGAAGTTGTAAAACTTCAGAATGTCAGTATAATGTGCGATACGG
>WFXK01000109.1 GCA_015490695.1 Bacteroidota bacterium
CCCCGAGCCATTATTCAATGCAAAGAAAAGGTATATTTGTGGCTGCTTAATCAATTACAAAATGCGCGTAGATAATCAACTGATTGAACATTTAGCCGATTTGGCGAAATTAACTTTTTCAGAAGAAGAAAAAGAAGCATTAAAGAAAGACCTACAACAAATCTTTGCTTTTGTTGAAAAGATAAAGGAGATAGATGTAGAGGGTGTAGAGCCCTTAGTACAAGTTCATGACTTTTATGCTGAGATGCGAGAAGATATTCCTTTTGGCGCACTTTCTCAGCAAGAAGCATTAAAAAATGCACCGAAGCATGATGGAACTTTCTTCCGTGTACCGAAGTTCGTTAAGAGATAAGATGGAGCAAAGGGGGCTGAAGGCAACGCGCGAAGGCTTTGGCAAAGCACTCTATGAATTAGGCTTACAAGACGAACGAGTAGTTGCCCTCTGTGCCGATTTGACCGAATCACTAAAGATGGATAAGTTCCGTGACCATTTTCCCCAACGTTTTTTTGAATGTGGTGTAGCAGAGGCAAACATGATAAGTGTAGCAGCAGGCTTAGCAACCGCCGGCTTTATCCCATTCGTCGGCACCTTCGCAAACTTCGGAACAGGTAGAGTCTACGACCAAATCCGACAATCCGTTGCCTATTCTGAAAAAAATGTTAAAATCTGCTGTTCGCACTCAGGACTCAGTTTAGGAGAAGATGGGGCAACCCATCAAATCTTAGAAGACATTGCTTTAATGCGTGTGTTGCCGAACATGTGCGTGGTCGTTCCTGCTGATGCCCATCAAACCTATCAAGCCACTAAAGCCATTTATGCTATAGAAGGTCCTGCCTATCTTCGCTTCAGCCGCCCTAAAACCCCTGTATTTCTCCCAGAAAACGACCCCACCTTCCAAATCGGTAAAGTACAGGTGCTTAAAGAAGGACAAGATGTTTCTCTCTTTGCCTGTGGCCTCTTAGTATGGCATGCCTTGCAAGCAGCATACGCCATGGAAAAACAAAATATTTCCGTAGAAGTCATTAACGTCCATACCATCAAACCCATAGACATAGAAGGGATTTTAACCTCTGTGATGAAGACAGGTGTAGCAGTCGTCGCAGAGGAGCATCAAAAATACGGTGGTTTAGGAGGGGCTATCGCTGAGGTGTTAGTACAACATTATCCTGTACCTATGTTACAAGTAGCTGTTAATGATACCTTCGGCGAAAGCGGAACCCCTGAAGCCCTCTTTGAAAAATACGGATTGAATACCCAAGCCATTCAAAAACAACTTCTTAATGCCCTCCACCTAAAATGATTTTTATCGGTTTAGGTAGTAATAAAGGGAATCGTCTGTACTATTTAACCCAAGCCATTGAGCGCATTCAACAGCACAACATCCTTGTTGTTCGTACCTCTATGGTTTATGAAACCATTCCTTGGGGAGTAGAAACCATTCAGATGCCTTATTTGAATATGGTCATAGAATTATCTACAGACCTTTCTCCCAGAGCGCTTTTACAGTGTTTGCAGGGGGTGGAGCGCTCCCTTGGAAGAAAACCCTCAGGCCAATGGCAAATGAGAGAAATTGACTTAGACATCCTTTTCTATCACCACCACTGCATCTGGGAACCCGATTTAAAAATCCCTCATCCTTTCCTCCAAGAGCGCCCCTTCACGCTCATCCCCTTAGCAGAACTCGCTCCCGATTTCATTGACCCCATAACAGGACTCACCATCAAACAACTGCAAAACCGTCTGCCCAACGGGGGATGGCACGACATCTTAGGATACTTCCCCCTGCCTACTCACCTGCAACCCCAACCCATCGCCTCTTTAAAAAACTCATGAAAGGCATACCATAAAACGCCCCTAATACCTCCGAAACCTCCCTACGATCCATAACACTCCCTACACCAAACCAATGACTTAAATCTACCTTGTCCTCCTGTAACAAACGCGCTAAGTAACAAATAATCGCTTCTTGAAGAAAACCACTTTTACGAGCAACCTCTACCACATTATCAAATTTCTTAACATAAGATTGCAACAATTTCCAATTCAAATGTTCCATATAAAGCATCCCAATGCGGTATTCCACCTCCCAACGTCTGATTTCTAAAAGGAAAATCGTTAACAGCGGCTCAGGAAATTCCTCCCTGCCCACAGGTAACACCTTATAGGCTTCCTCCACTTCCTTAGGTTGCGCTACCGCTAAACGTCTCAACCATTCGTCCGCAACCCCTTGCAAGGAAACTCGGTGCATTAAATAGTTCCTTAAACTGACTAACTTCAAAAATAATGCCACCTCCTTGTGCTGCATCCCCTTCATAACACCTCCAAATTTGACACTACAAAAGTAAAAGCCTAAACACCCACCTCCATGGAAAAAAAAACTTCAAAAGTTACAGATAACCTTTTGAAATGTAATGTAAGATAGCAATTTTTTAAAGAATCATGGCGTTAAAAAGCGCTTTAAAGAAATCGTCTCCTCTACGTCCCATCCCATCTTCAAAGCAATGCGTTTTACAAAAAAACGCTTCTCTGGTAAACGAACAGGATACAAACTTCCATTGTCCCATTTACCATTTTTATTACTATCTATAAAAACCCATAAATCATAATCTCCCTGAGGTAGTAATCCCTCAAACTGACTCTTAAATGTGGCAACTTCAGCGGTACCTTTATATAATATCCCTATACAAGAACATGAATCCTTAAAACGAATTCGCAAAAAACTCCATGAATCATAATCAGGATATTGAATTGCCCAGCGAAGCGATTTCCCTGTTAAGGTGCTGTCTACAACAAAAAACACCCCTTCAGGAAGCTCTAAAGGAATCTGTAACAAAGTAAAATGGGGCATCTGATATACCAATGTAAATGGATAACTACGAAGGGAATCTTGTAATCTTAAATGCCGCTTTAAAGTATCCCACGGAATAAATAAAGCATGATGTAATTGAACTTGCGCTATAGAATCTGCCCATGAAAATTGTAAAACCTGTTTTTTAGAATTCCGTTTTTGAGGAATAATAGTAAGCGTATCTACTTTTTGATTTTCTAAAGAGTCTTCATAAGCAAGAATAACTTCAGCAGTATCCCTTAAAGGAGTCTCCCACTGAAAAAACCAATTTTTAAAATCGTGAGTGTAGAATGTATCCAACAC
>WFXK01000110.1 GCA_015490695.1 Bacteroidota bacterium
AAACATCATTATTGCTTCTATTTCTACTATCCTTATTATTGTGTTGGTCTTCATAGCGATTTTATATAATCGTCTTCAGGTTATCCGAATGCAGAGGGATACTATTATTCAACAGAATGCAATTTTAGAGCAGCAAAAAGAGGAATTAAGAGTTCTTAGCGAGGACCTTCATCGGAAGAACTTAGCCATTACAGCACAAAGTCAAGAGCTGCGGCGATTAAATGAGCAATTGCAACGGCAAAATGATGAGTTGGAACGGAAAAATAAAGCGATTACTGATTCTATTTCGTATGCCAGCCGTATTCAGCGGGCATTGTTGCGTAAAAGCGATGAATTAAGAAGCGCTTTACCCCATTGTTTGGTCTACATGCCTTGTCAACAAGTATCAGGCGACTTTTATTGGATTGCCAAACAAAATGGTTGTTTTTACGTAGCGGTTGCCGATTGTACGGGACATGGTGTTCCCGGTGCGCTTATCAGCATCATGGGCATGGAATACTTAAGTACTTTATTAGAAGAAGGTATCTATGAACCCCATCTGCTCCTTGACCAACTTCGCCAACACATCATTCAAACCTTAAGCGGCAGCAAAGGAGAATACCTACAAGATGGAATGGATATTGCCCTGGCAAAAATAGACTTTCATAAAAAAACCCTTTATTGGAGTGCTGCAAACAGCCATCTTTATTGTATCCAAAACAATCAGCTGATAACCTTGCAAGGGGATAAACAGCCTGTTGGTTGGTATCCTAAGATGCAACCTTTTCAACAACACACATTCCAATGGCAAGAAAACACTATTTTATGTTTCTTTTCTGATGGTTTTCCCGACCAATTTGGTGGCAAACGAGGAAAAAAATTAGGCTATAAACGGTTTCAACAACTGCTTTTAGCCATGCAAAAATTTCCTATTCAAGAATGGGAACACCACTTGATAGAGGTCTTTCACCGATGGCGTGGAGAACATGAGCAAATAGACGATGTAACCTTCTTAGGAATTCAATTGCTTTAAATAGTTTTGCGCTATGCAAAAACCTTTTTCTATGGGGACTGTCATAGGGCTTATTCTCATTGGTTTAGCAGCAGGGACATTAAGCGGCTTAATGGGTATTGGCGGCGGCGTTATTTTAGTCCCAGGGCTCATTTATCTCTTAGGTTATTCACAACACATGGCACAAGGCACCACCCTTGGGATGTTAGTCATGCCTGTAGGTATCTTAGGCGTCTACCTTTATTATAAAAACGGCTATGTGAACTTCAAAGCCTCATTACTGCTTGCCTTAGGATTCGTCATCGGCTCTTTATTAGGAACTAAAATCGCCGTACAACTGCCTGCCCACACCCTAAGAAAACTCTTTGCTATCCTAATGATTATCTTAGCTTTGCGCATGCTATTACAAAAATCATGAAAACCTTAGCAAAACTTTTCTTTATTACCGGCATCTTACTAATCGCTATTGGCGCTATTTTGTATCTACTTAGCGCTACAGAACTGCATCGTTGGTTTCAATGGCTGGGAAAACTTCCCGGCGACATCCGTATAGAAAAAGAAAACGTTCGTATTTACATCCCTATCACTACTATGCTGCTACTTAGTATTCTTTTGACTTTGCTATTTAATCTCATTATACGTCTTTTTTCCCGATAACGATGGTGGAACGGCTTATTGTGATTGCTGGTCCGACCGCCTCAGGGAAAACGCAATTAGCCATTGCTTTAGCAAAACGCCTCAAAGCCCCTATTCTTAGTGCCGATGCAAGGAAAATCTATAAATATTTAAATATAGGTACAGCCAAACCCCCCGCTGTTGTACGCAAACAAATTCCTTTTTATTTTATTGATATATTAGAACCTACAGAAACCTACAGCGCTTTTCAATATCAAAAAGAAGCAAGGGCGTTATTGCAACAAATAAACTCCTCTTATGCTATCGTAGAAGGAGGAACAGGCTTGTACATCAAAGCTTTATTAGAAGGTATCGTTACTATTCCCCCAACCCCTAAACCTATCCGAGAAAAAATTAAAACCTTCTTTCAAGAAAAAGGATTAGAAGCATTACAAAAGTGGTTAGCGAAAACCGACCCTAAAGCCTATGAAAAAATAGACATAAAAAACCCGCGTAGAATTCAACGTGCTTTAGAAGTAAAATTAACAACAGGAAAATCTATTGTAGATTTTTGGCAACAAGAAACAGAAAGTTTAGATTTACCCACATTTAAAGTTCTACTCCAACCATCTAAGGAAGTGTTAGAGAAAAACATTCGGGAGCGAGTGCTTGCTATGTGGGAACAAGGGCTTTTACAAGAGGTTCAATCGCTTTTAAGTCGTTTTCCTGAAGACGCCCCTGCCTTTCAAAGCATCACTTATAAAGAATGCATCGCCTACTTAAAAGATGAACAAATTTCTGAAGAGCAAGTTATTGAAATGATGATACAAAGTAATCGCCGTTATGCTAAAAGACAACGAACATGGTTAAAAAAATATTTTCAGGCGGATTTCGTTTTAGAGGCGCCCAACGCCGAAGCGGTGCTTGAGCGAATAATCTAAAAGAAACAACCTTCAAAAAGCCATTATTGACCATTGAAGCAGTTGCTTTTTTCTCTATGGGGGAATTCTCCTAATTTAGCCCAGAATTAAAACATAGAAGGGCTTATGCGATTAGTATTGTGGCTGCTGGGCTTTTCTCTGTTATGGGCACAAACAGCAACCTACATTATTACGTTCCATCCCAATCAAGGCAATCCAGGAGGATTAAACACTGAGAACGACGATAACCTCACAGGCTGGACGCTTTTAATCAACAGTGGGCAATTTAGCAATCCTTGGTCCGCCGCTGTTACCATCCCCTTTCCATTCCAACTCTTTGGGCAACCCGTTACAACTTTCCAAGTCAGCACGAATGGCTTAGTCACGTTTGACAACAATTTATCGGTGAATGCACCTACAGCAGATAACACCGCTTTACCCAGTAGTGCTTTACCCAACAACACCATTGCCGTTTTTTGGGACCGATTCACCGCACAACCTCCTACAGGTACCAACGACCGCGTGTATTATAAAGTCTTTGGTTCAGCACCGAATCGTCAACTATGGATTAAATGGTATTCTATGGAGTACGGCGACCCCACAACAGACCCCCTTACGGGAAATGCAACCTATGCCACCTTCGCCTGCGTCTTAGAAGAAAGCACCAACCGCATCTATGTAGTAGACATGAAATACTCCTTTGCTTCAAACAGCTTCGCAACGACTGTGGGTGCTCAACAAACTTCAACTTTTGGGGTAGATTACGGAAGCAACATAGACCACGCTATTAGTGGAACCACAAGCCCCACCGATAACGATTATTATCTTTTTGAACCCTATACTATTTATCCTTTTAACGTAGCAACGAACAAAATCCTATATCCAGATTTACAAAACTGCGGACAAGTACTTTTTCCTGTAGTGGAAATCAAGAACTGGGGGTCTAATCCTGCTTCTAATTTTGACGTCAGCTATCAAGTAGACGGGGGTGCTTGGGTAACAGAAACCTTTACAGGGACGATTCCTTCTATGGCAACCGCACAATATACTTTCACCACACCCATCACAGGACTTACTCCCGGCACTCACGTGATTAAAGTCGCTGTAAGCATCCCCTCCGATGGCGATACTTCAAACGACACCTTAGAAAAAAACTTCCCTATAAAAGTTGTTTTACCTGCTAACAATACCTTGGTAACCTTTAGTAATCCCATTACTTCACCGGATAGTTTTTACCAAGAAATAGCACCTTTAGCCTCGCTTTCTGTAAATAGTAGCATACAACAATTAGTTTTTTCAGGAGAACCTTCAGGGAACACAACTACATGGCAGACCCCTTCCACTGGAAACGAATGGAATGTTAACGAAGATTATTCTGCTAAAGCAACCTTCTGCGTAGATGCCTCCGCGGTCTCTGCCCTTATTATGAAGTTTGACATGAAACAAACTGCCGCAAGCGCCACCTTAGCTAATAGCAACTTCAGGGTTTTAGTAAATGGTACCCAGATTTCTCCAACTTATCAACCTTCTACCCCTGCAGCTGACCCCATGACAACTTATAAATTCAACCTTAGCAGCTACGTAGGTAACTACATTGCTGTCACTTTTGAAAGCCGCTGTGCCGATGGAAGCGGCAATCCTAAGGATGCTGCGTTCTTAGATAACGTTCGTTTTTATGAACCTCCTCCTTTAGATGTGCTTCCTGTAGAGTTAATCGCCCCTACCTCTATGGAATGCGGTGACACCACCGACACCTTCTACGTCCGCATCGCCAACGACGGACAAAACACCGCAACAAACATCACTGTAAGTGTCTTCATAAATGGTACGAGCCTAAATACAAGTGCTTCCGCGACTGTGGCGTCTTTAAATCCAGGACAAACCGCTGTTGTTGCTGTTGGACCCATTAACACCGCTCCAGGCGGTAAAGACCTAACCATCACGATTGTAACGAACTTAGCGGGCGACGGTCTAACAGCCAACGATACCCTCATTTATACCCCCTTTATCATACGAGCACAAGTCCCTCCTCCTCAATTAAGCGATACTACAGTATGTGCTGGCAGCCGTGTGCTATTTAACTTCTCCAACCTTACTTCCAGCACTTATGAATGGTATACTGATTCGGTAGGAGGCTCTCCCTTCTACATTGGAACCATCTATAAAACCGACCCGCTTTACAACGACACTACTTTCTACATCCAAGGACCCTCTACAGAAACCTTCCACGTTGGACCGCCTGATAAAAACTTCGGTAATGGCACCTATACCTCCTCCTTCAATAACGAAGGACTGCTGTTTAATGCCTACATAGATTTTATCTTAGACTCCGTTAAAATGTATGCTAGTAGTCCAGGAAGTGCTAGCGTGATTCTAAGAGATAATGGCGGTAACTCCTTAGCAGGAAAAGTGGTTTCTCTATCCCCTGGGGAAAATGTTGTATATCTTGGCTTTAACATCACTGCTGGAAGCGGTTATCAATTAACCATCTCTTTCTCTTCTACAGACCTCTTTTACCACATCTCAGGAGCACAATACGCCTATACCTTACCTGGTGTAGTATCCATCACAGGAAACACAGAAGGAAACGACCAAGAGTATTACTATTTTTACGATTGGGTTGTCCGTATTCCTGCTTGTCCAACCAAACGTACACCGTTGAGAATCTTTGTACTTCCTCAACCACAAGTTGATTTAGGAAGTGACCAATTGGTATGTACTTCCAGCGTTACTTTAGATTTAGGCAATCCTGGGGCGACTTATCAATGGAGCACAGGTGCAACCACGCAACAAATCACAGTGACTTCAACCGATACCATCTGGGGTATCGCTTCCTATGGTGGAATTTGTTCGGACACCGACACTGTAGCCCTTACTTTCGTTCCCGACCCTGTTGTTAACTTCCCTGATAGCCAAACAGTCTGCGGTGGCATTGTATTAGATGCCTACAACCCCTTCAGTACTTATCAGTGGAATACAGGACAAGCAACTGCCAGTATCACCGTAACGAACTCAGGTACGTATTGGGTTACGGTAACAAATTACTGCAATAAAACCGCAAGTGATACCACTATTATTACAGTCCTTCCAGGTCCTTTCTTTGACCTTGGCCCCCCTGATACTACCTTGTGCGAAGGAACTATTTTAACCCTCAACGCCTTTTCTGGCTCTGACTACACTTACCAATGGAATACAGGAAGCACTTCTTGGAGCATCCAAGTCAATACTTCAGGAACATATTGGGTAGTAGCAACCAACCCCAACAATAACTGCACCTATAGCGATACCATCACTGTTAACTTCGTCCCCTACCCCAACGTAGATTTAGGTCCAGACCTTTTAACTTGCAGCGTAGTTACGTTAGATGCAGGCAACCCTGGCAGTACTTATCTATGGAATACCGGAGCGACCACACAAACCATAGAAGTTTCTTCCAGTGGTTGGTACTGGGTGACTGTAACCAATGATGCAGGCTGCGCTACCACAGACAGCATCTACGTGCTCTTCAGTCCAACCTTCACCATTGACTTAGGACCAGATAAAATCGTATGCGACTACTTCTACACCTTAGATGCCGGCTATGCCCCCGCTACCTATCTATGGAATACAGGCGATACAACAAAAACCATTACTGTATGGCAAGATGGTCTTTACATCGTCACAGTAACTGCCCCCGATGGCTGCGTACAAAAAGATTCTATCTATTTACGTTTTGACCCTGTGCTCACAAAGCCCTTCCCACAAGACTCCATAACAGCTTGTGGCAGTGCTTTATTGGATGCGCAAAACCCCTTGATGCTATATCAATGGAACACAGGTGCCACGACACAACAAATCCAAGTACAACAAAGTGGAACGTACTGGGTAACTATCACTTCTCCTTGCGGCGCTTCTTTAAGCGACACTATCTACGTAGAGGTCCATCCCGAACCCAACATCCCCCTACCTCCCGACACTACAGGCTGCGACAGCATCCTATTGGATGCAGGAAACCCCGGTAGTACTTATCTATGGAGTACAGGGCACACCTCACAAACCCTCTTAGTCAAAGATATCGGCTACTACAGTGTCACCGTAACAACCCCAGAAGGATGTTCCGCCTCTAAAACCACTTTCGTAAACATCTATCCTACTCCTCAAGGCTATATCCAAGCCCCCAACGCCTACTATGTAGGACAATACGTCCTCTTTAGGGACATCATCCAACCCTATGCCTTGAATTATTACTGGGATTTTGGACCAGGGGCACAACCCAGTCAAACCGCTACAGGTCCAGGACCTAAATTAGTTTACTATGCCGACACAGGTTGGAAACAAGTTATGCTTATCGTCTCTAATGCCCATTGCAGTGATACCATCTACCACTGGATTCAAATCTTAGACACTATCCAAGTAGATACGACCGATACTATCGGCAGTGCTACGACAACACCATTACCCGTAGCCATTTATTACTATCCTAACCCTGTATCACCACAACAAACCCTTTACTTAGTCTTAAAAAATAGTTGGACAGCCTCGCTAAGCATCCAATGGATAGACCTCCGAGGAAGACGCTTAACACCTCCTATCCCCTTAGGTATTGCTAAACAGGGCACTTATGCTATTGAAGTACCTTCCTTTAGCAAAGGCATCTACTACTTAGCAGTCCGCTTAGATAAACAGCTATTCCTTTACCGAGTGATGATAGAATAATCCTTTTGGAACTTTTTTTGCTTTGTTCGCGTTTAAAAGATAAAGAGTAAGGCGTTATGGTAGTCGTAAAACAATTGTACACGGGCTGCTTAGCAGAAGCAGCGTATTATGTGGAGTCTGATGGCGAAGCAGCTATCATAGACCCACTACGGGATATAGAGCCTTATTTGCAATTAGCAAAAGAGCGCGGAGCAAAAATCCGTTATGTATTAGAAACCCACTTCCACGCTGATTTTGTCTCAGGGCATTTAGAATTAGCTCGCGCAACAGGCGCAACGATTGTCTATGGTCCTGGTGCCAATCCGCAATTTGATGCCCATATTGCGAAAGATAAAGAACGTCTCCCCTTAGGGAAGACCTTTATTGAAGTATGGCATACGCCAGGGCATACCCCCGAATCCGTCTGCTATCTCCTTTACGATGAAGACGGGAAACCCTATGCAATCTTCACAGGCGATACGCTATTCGTTGGCGAAGTCGGTAGGCCCGATTTAGCCGTCAAAAGCGATTTAACGCAAGAAGACTTAGCAGGTATGCTCTTTGACTCTTTACAAAAATTAAAAACCCTACCCGACGATGTGCTGGTTTATCCTGCGCACGGACCAGGCTCGCAATGTGGGAAAAATATCGGCGAAGAAACCTTTAGTACTATTGGGAAGGAGAAGCGAACCAATTATGCGATGTTGATAGAAGACAAAGAGACTTTCATCAAGACCTTAACAGAGAACATGCCGCCACCTCCTAAGTACTTCTTCATGGATGCTGTAATCAATAAAACAGGTTATGCTGCCTTAGATGAGGTCATAGAGCGTAGCTATAAGCCCTTGTCCCCAGAAGACGTAGAAACACTTTTAGCAAAAGAAGACGTGGTGATTTTAGACACCCGTCCATGGGAAGAATTTGAAAAAGGGCATATACCTAAAGCGATTAACATTGGTTTAGATGGTTCGTTTGCTGTATGGGTTGGAGCGGTGCTGAACCCAGAGCAAAAGATAATCGTTGTAGCGCCCGAAGGGCGTGAAAGAGAAAGCATTGTACGCATGGCGCGTGTGGGGTTTGAAAACGTACTGGGTTATCTACAGGGAGGGTTTGACGCCTGGAAACAAGCAGGTAAACCTATTGAAACCCTCCCTGCTATCAACCCAGAAGAAATCCCCCAATGGATTGAAAAAGGCTACAAAGTCTTAGACGTACGACGTATCACAGAAGTCATGCAAAAACGCCTACCTGAAAGCATCAATATCAGTTTAGAAACCCTACAAGACCGAATCGCTGAATTGGACCCTTCCCAAGGGTATATAGTCCACTGCGCAGCAGGATACCGATCGGTCATCGCTACTTGCTTGCTAAGACGAGCAGGATTCAAAAACGTTTATAACATCCGTGGTGGCATGGAAGCCATTGAACAATGTGGTGTGGTTTCCGTTGTCTCTGCCTAATCGCTTAACGCCTGTTCTAACCGCTGAGCTAACTCCTCAGACAATGGCTTCAGCTGCTCCACACAACGCTGCGCTTCCTCCTTCTTCCCTAACGCAGACTTCACTAAACCCAAATAATAAAGACTAAAAGTCCGCTTAGGTTGAATCTCAAGCACTTCAGAAAAAAGTTGTTCAGACTTTTCTAATTCTCCATTGCGGAAGTATAAAAATGCTAAATCCTCCTTAGGCGCGATTAAAGAAGGGGACGCCTCTGTAGCCTTTTGATAATACTGCATTGCCTCAGCAATCGCATCTTGACGCTCGTAAACTTTCCCTATGTAATAAAAATAAAGTCCGTTTTCAGGTGCTAACTCCGTTAATTGCTTAAACACAGCTAAAGCATCTTGCCATCGTTGTTTTTGCAAAAGGGCTAATCCCTGTAGCTCTAAAATCCCTTGATGTTTAGGCGCTATCTCCAAAGCTTCTTTTGTAAGGGTGATGGTCTTATCGTAATCTTTCTGTGCATAATGACAATAAGCTAAGTAATAATGAATTTTCATTTCCTTAGGCTTCAGCTTCTTGGCTTGTTCAAAATAAGGGATCGCTTTAGTAAAATCTTGCATTTGGATAGCGGTTAGTCCTGCCATATAGGAGGCTTGCCAAAAGGAAGGCTCTTTTTCAAAGCTTTGTTGAAATAAATCTAGGGCTTGAGCATAGTTTTTTTGACTAAAGGCTTCAACGCCTTGGTTGTACCATTTGACGGCTTTGAAGTTGTAATTCTCTTCTTCTTCTAATTTCAGACTGGCGCTTGCGGGCAAAGAGGGCGTCATTGCCACATCATAGCCGTACATCTGCGCTAAGGCAAAAGAAGTAATAAAGGCTATGAAAAGGACAATACTGGCTCCCATAG
>WFXK01000111.1 GCA_015490695.1 Bacteroidota bacterium
AGATGTGTATAAGAGACAGCCTAAGGCTAAGGTCTCTTCAATCTTCCTTTTATACGTTTCATCATCGGTAACATACCCTTCTGGATGCTTAGGCGGACGAAAGAAATTACAAAACTTACAATTGGCAACACAAATGTTTGTTGTGTTCATGTTGCGGTCTATCTGCCATGTAACGACATTGGGCGTTTTATGTTTTTTCCTTTTACGAATTTCATTTGCATACCCCATCAAAAGCGGTAAAGGAGCATTTTGATAAAGGTATAATCCCTCTTCGGCAGATAAAAAAGCGCCCTCTAAAGCAGCTTCCAATAACGGAACGACTCTATCCATAACGCAGGCAAACTTAAAGGAAAATTTGCGTTCCTTCTATTTTTTCCTTAAACTTGCTGCCGTTAGTAAATTAAAACCCTAAATCCATGTCGTTGTGGAAACGTTTTATAAGAGCAATCAAAGCGCTTTTTGGTGCTGCCGTCAAAAGCATTGAGGACCCACGACTGATTTTAGAAGAAAACATCCGAGAACTCAATGAGCAAGTACCTAAATTAAATCAAAACATCGCCACAGTAAAAGCACAAGTTACAATGCTAGAAAAAGAATTGGAATCCTATAAAAAGCGATTCCAAAACTTGAATGCAAAAATCAAAGCGGCAATCAAAAATGGCAGAGATGATATTGCTGCGCATTATGCCATGGAGCTACAAACAGTAAAACAACACATGATTCAAACACAGCAAGAATTGCAATTAGCTAAACAGGCTTATGAAAAAGCCTTAGAAATCAAAAAAGCCTTTATGCGTGAACGAGAAAGGAAGATTAAAGAAGCCCAAGCAGCCCTAAAAGCCCATGAACGCTCACAATGGCAAAAGAAAATTGCTGATGCCATGATGCAATTTGAAGTCGGTGGCATAGACCAAACCCACGATGAAATGATTCGCCGCCTTAACGAAGAAACCGCTAAAAACCAAGCCATGATGGAAATGGCACTGGAGTCTGTAGACGTTGAAGGAATGAAAATAGAAGAAGAAGCCGAACGACTCCAAGCTATGGAATTGGTAAAACAAATGAAAGCAGAAATGGGATTATTAGATGTTAGCGAAGAACCCCCACAACAACCCCAAACGGAACAAAGTCAAGAAGAACCCTCGCTGAAAGATAAAGAGCTGTGAGCGATAGAATCCACAGAGAAATTGAAGAATTAAAAAAACGATACAAAGAGGAATTCAAAAAGCGTCAAGCGTTCTTAAAAGAGCTGCAATGGCAGCAAAAAAGACAACGTATCCAGCAAGCTTTAAATGAAATGATGCGTTGGGTAACGCAAGACGATGAACAACATTGGTTTTCTTTGCAATCCCCACAACAGCCCCAACAACAATCACGCACTTTTGATAAACCCATTACCAAAACCCTTGCGGACGTAGAAGTTCACCCCTTAGAATACAAAGAACAAGAAGAAAGCCAAGAACCGCCAAAGAAAACTCTGGGTTAAGTTCCTGACAAGAAAGAACACTAAAAAGCCGTTTTGTCAGCAATAAAAATAATGGCAAGTCTTTTGTCTTAAGGCAAAGTAAAAGTTTTTTGCGATGAAAAAAGGAACTTTATCGGTACAAGCAGAGCACATTTTCCCCATTATTAAGCAATTTTTATACAACGATAGAGAGGTTTTTCTCAGGGAATTAGTTGCAAACGCTGTAGATGCAACCCAAAAGTTAAAAACCTTAATAAACAAAGGGGAAGCGAAAGCCGATGGCGAGCTGAAAGTAGAAATTGAAATAGAACGTCCTAAACGAATTCTGCGCGTCATAGATTATGGCATTGGGATGAGTGCCGATGAAGTAGAACGCTATATCAATCAAATGGCGTTTTCCAGTGCACAAGAGTTCATCCAACGCTATAAAGAAGCTGCCGATAGTATCATCGGACACTTCGGATTAGGATTCTACTCCGCTTTCTTAGTTGCAGAAAAAGTCGTTTTGTATACGAAAAGCTATCGTGAAGACGAACAAGGAGTCCGTTGGGAATGCCACGGTGATACCTCCTTCCAAATGGAACCCTATGACAAAAAAGAACGAGGAACTATCGTAGAACTCTACTTAAGTGATGACGCTTCAGAATTCCTTGAAAGCGATAAAATCAAAGCCATCTTAGAAAAATATTGCCGTTTTCTGCCCGTTCCTATCTACTTTGAAGGAAAACAAATCAACGATAAACCTCCCCTGTGGAAAAAGAACCCCCAAGAACTCAAAGAAAAAGACTACAAAGACTTTTATAAACTCCTCTACCCCTATAACGAACCTCCCCTGTTTTGGGTCCACTTAAATATTGATTATCCTTTCCGTCTGCAAGGCATCCTCTATTTCCCCGAACTCACACGGTTGATTTCTCCTGAACAACATAAAATTTACCTATACGTTAATCAAGTTTTTGTAACGGACGACGTTAGAGATATATTACCTGACTATTTGCAACTCCTCCATGGCGTTATTGATTCGCCTGATATTCCTTTGAACGTTTCCCGTAGCATGATTCAAACAGACCCCCAAGTGAGAAAAATCCAAGGATATATCAGTAAAAAAGTCTCGGATAGACTGCAACAATTGTTCAAAGAAGACAGAAAGCGCTACGAAGAACTATGGGATAAAATCGCTTTGTTTGTGAAATACGCTGCCATGCGTGATGAGAAATTTTATGAACGAACAAAAAACATTTTATTGTTCAAAGATACCGATAACAACTACT
>WFXK01000112.1 GCA_015490695.1 Bacteroidota bacterium
ATCGTATCTTCCGAAGTGGAAGCTATCTAACCAGTCGTAGGCACTATAAAAGACAAAGCCTCCTTCCAAGTTGCCAAGAGTACGATATTGCAAATATCCATAGAAGAGCCAAAGAGAAAGAAAAAAAACAAACCCACTAAAGATACTGCCCCAGAGTTTAGCGCGGCTCTTTTTATCTATTAAAATGAAAGGGAGGCCTATTAGCGGTGCAAAAAGTAAAAAGTTCATTAAAACGGCATAAGCGCTTCGTTCCATAGCGGCTGCTAAAATACGACATTCATAGAAAAGTCCAAATGAGCAATAGAAGAAAACTCTTAGAAAATTATTTCTCGCGTTTTAAGGCTCTTGTTTGCGCTTTAGTGATCCTTTCCAATTCTGATATCTTCTCCTGAAGAACTCTGTTTTGATCTTCTATCATTTTAATTTTTTCTTCTAATAACTTGTTTTGTTCGCTAAGCTCTTTTATAGCATTGACGTAAGCGACAAGAATAGGATGAAGGTTAATACCCAAGTAACCATTAGAAGCGGTGTCTACAGCTTCAGGGAATATTTTAGCAACTGCTTGAGCAGTGAATCCCACAAAAGTTTGATTTAAGACGCGAGAGTCAAATAAGCCACCAGCACTATTTTTATAGGAATAGACAATAGGTTGTAGCTGTAAAACTTCTTTTAGCCCTTTAGTATATTTAGCAGTTATGGATTTTAACCGCTCATCGGAGATAACAATCCATGTGCTTGAGGCGGGTTTAGCAGCAGCATCTAAGGAAAGTTGTAATTGGTAAGTTGGCGTAGTAGTTCCTATACCGACGTTTGCGTTAGAAGCAATATAGAGTGCAGAAGTAGTATTTGTACGTAGGTCTATACTACCTTGAGGATGGATATCAATGCGGATGACGCTTGAAGTAGCTCCAATAGGTGTACCTCGTAACGCTATCCCAACAGGAGTGCTTGTTGATGTCCAGTCAGCACTGGTATAAAATATTATTCCACAAGCGTCGGGAAGATACCATCCTTTGGTTGGGTGGTACCCTCCTGCGTTAATAGCTCCTAACCATTGTCCTGCAACAGGAGGTTGCGGAGCTGCTAAAGTGCCAGATGCTCTACGAAACTGAACCCGAGGAATATGCCCTGGAAGAGTATTGCTAGCAGTCCGTCCCCAAGTAACACTTAAATCTTGACTTTCTGTCTCTGCCAAAAGCGCAATACCCTGTTGATTAAGCATCGTAGTATAAAATGCAATGTTAGAATCCG
This sequence comes from Bacteroidota bacterium, assembly GCA_015490695.1. Taxonomy (GTDB): domain Bacteria; phylum Bacteroidota; class Bacteroidia; order SpSt-205; family S141-50; genus S141-50. The sequence goes on from WFXK01000112.1 coordinate 1,252, forward strand.
GTATTATAACAGATCCTGTACTCCAACTATGCTGTACATCAGGAACTTTCCCAACATACACCCCTGCTGCAACAGACCCCTTTACAACTAATTTATCCTGTGGATTTGGAATACCAATGCCTACATTACCTCCTCTATCCATAACAAGCACACTATCAGCAATGCCGTCCTGATCATTCTGAACCAAAAAAAGCGAATCTGTTAGTAGATAGCCATTGCCAAAAACATGCAACTTTGCTCCTGGGTTTGCTATCCCTATACCAACGTTTTGGGCATTCACTAAACTTACTACTGCCAGCCAAGTAAACAAATACCCGTACCTCATAACTCAAAAGTTTCCTGCAAAGTTAGCTGATTTTATAATTGCTATCAATACAATAAGTACAAAACGATTAACTCTCCTATACTATAAATCACATTTTACTGTGGACAGTAACCCCTCAATAACCAGATACCATTGTACAAAACAGCCGTAAACCCTTCTAATAATGTAGCCCACAAGAATTTTAACCCTTAAACAAGGGAACCATGCTTTGAAATTACGTCCGAATACTCCAAAAACCTTACTTCTAAAAATGTTCTACACACAACAGGCCTCTTCAGTACTCTTACAAAATACTACGCATTCGCCTTCGCTTCTATTAGAAATTTATAAGGAACATTAAAAGTTTCCAAAGTTTCCTCAAATAGCACTTATTAACCTCAAGGCAAACGCTCTCCCGCTTCCACAGCAAAAGGAAGACGATTTACCTCAGGTACAGCAGGACATAAATAACGCGGATTATAAACACAATAAGGATGATAAGCATAATTAAAATCCAACACCACAACCGAATCTTTTAATAAAGGTGCGTTCAAATAGCGTCCTCCTGCGTAAGTCGTTTTGCCGCTGGTAGCATCTTTAAAAGGAATAAACAGCTCATGCGGATGACTTCCTTGATAAGCATTCAAACGATAGCGTTGTTGCTTCCACGTGAATTCTACATAACCTACTTGCGGTAAAGGATGAACCCCTCCTAAAAGCGTATCGGGCACAGTATCTAACGGCACAAAACGCCCGTAAATAATCCATTGACCATCAGGAGGAAAGTAGTGCAACCCTTCAAAATCGGGACGCTCTTCCGCAGGAATAGGCGAATCTAACGCAGTCTTCAAATACAAATCTTTGTTCTTACGATGAAGTAATAAGGTTTTTAATCGCTCCTTAGGATAATGACGAGGATTTTTCGTAACCCAATAAAGCAGTATTAAGGCAATAGCCACAACGGCTGCTGCTATAATCAATCGCCAGCGCATCGCCACAAAAATAGCTAACTTTGCCTTGCCCTATGATTCTACCTGCTTTCAAAACCTTAGAACCACTGAAAGAAATCGCTGAAGTTGCCCATGAACTGCAGTTAAAAGCCTATGCTGTAGGCGGTGTAGTACGCGACTACCTCCTCACAGGCACCTTCCCAAAAGAAATAGATATTAGCGTCATCGGTCCTATTGAACCCCTGATGCAAGCCTTAAAAAAGCGCTGGGGATTAAAACACATGCAATTTTATCGCCGTTTCGGAACAGGTATGCTCCAATGGAAAAAATGGAAATTAGAATTTGTAACAGCCCGTAAAGAAAGCTATGAATCCCATTCTCGGAAACCTAAGGTAGAACCTGCCACCTTAGAAGAAGACCTTGCCCGAAGAGACTTTACTATCAACGCCTTAGCAGTCTCCCTAAACAAAGAAGATTTTGGCACCCTTATAGACCTGTTCCATGGCATTCAACACCTTCATCAGAGATTGATTGTAACGCCTTTAGACCCTCATCAAACTTTTAACGATGACCCTTTAAGGATGCTTCGTGCCATCCGTTTTGCTACAAAGCTCCACTTCACTATAGAACCTCGTACCTATGAAGCCATCAAAGAACAAAAACACCGCATTCAAATCGTTTCGCAAGAGCGCATTACAGAAGAGTTAAATAAAATTTTGATGTGCGATAAGCCCTCTATTGGTTTTCGTTTGTTATTCCATACAGGGCTATTAGACTATATTTTACCTGAGTTAAGGGCGCTTCAAGGCGTAGAGGAACGAGAAGGGAAACGACATAAAGATAACTTCTTCCACACCTTAGAGGTTTTAGACAACGTAGCACAGTCGTACGACCCAGAAAAATATCCACCAGAAAAGGAATTATGGTTAAGGTGGGCGGCTTTGCTGCACGATATTGGTAAAGCCAAAACCAAAGCATTTGACCCAGAAAAGAAAGAATGGACTTTTTACGGGCATGAAGCCGTTGGAGCGAAAATGATAAAACCTTTATTTCGCCGTTTGCGTCTGCCCTTAGATGAAAAAATGCGCATGGTGAAAAACTTAGTTGCCCTCCATCAAAGACCTATTGCTTTAGCACAAGAAGGGGTAACCGATAGCGCCATACGTCGCATCATCGTTGGTACAGGAGAAGATTTGCCTTTGCTACTGCGACTATGCCGAGCCGATATTACAACGAAAAATCCCAAAAAACGCGCTCGCTATCTGGAAAACTTCAATAAATTAGAAAAACGAATCTATGAGGTTATAGAAAAAGACCGATTAAGGAACTGGAAACCACCTATCACAGGGGAAGATATTATGCAAGCCTTTAATATTCCGCCTGGTCCTTTGGTGGGCAAGATAAAAAAACGCGTTCGTGAAGCGATTTTAGACGGAGAAATCCCTAATGAACGCGAAGCTGCATTAGAATACATGTATAAAGTCGGCAAAGAACTATTATCCGAACAAAAAACCAATTATCATGCGCAAACCACTTCCCATTAAGGCGTTATTTGACAGCGATTACATAGACCAACAGGTTTATGTTGCAGGTTGGTTACGTAGTGCACGCCGAGGAAAGCGTTTCAGTTTCGCTGTATTAAACGACGGCTCCTGTTTTCAATCGCTACAAATCGTTATAGATAATAGTCGTTTCCCTGCCCATGTGTTAGACAATCTCCACACGGGGGGATGTATTGCGGTAGAGGGGACTGTTGTGCGCTCTCCAGGAAGAGAACAAGCCATAGAACTCCAAGCGCAAAACATCACTATCTTCGGAACAGCCGACCCTGCAACCTATCCGCTACAAAAAAAACAACATTCCTTAGAATTTCTACGTACCATTGCCCACCTTCGTCCCCGAACCCGCTTCTTTAGTGCGGTGCTAAGAATCCGTAACACCCTCTCTTATGCTATCCATCAATTCTTCCAAGAACGTGGGTTCTTCTACATCCATACCCCTATTATCACCGCTTCAGACTGCGAAGGTGCAGGAGAACTATTCCAAGTAACCACCTTTGACTTAAACGATGTTCCAAAACAAGACGGTATGGTAGACTATCAACAAGATTTCTTCGGTAAACCTGCTTATCTCACCGTAAGCGGACAACTTAACGTAGAAACCACCGCATTAGCCCTTACAAAAGTGTATACTTTTGGTCCAACCTTCCGTGCTGAACACTCCAATACCCCAAGACACTTGGCAGAATTCTGGATGGTAGAACCCGAAATGGCATTCTACGACCTTGAAGACACCATGGATTTAGCTGAAGAGTTCCTAAAAAACATCATTCAAAAAGTATTGGATAATCATCAAGACGATTTAGCTTTCTTAAGTCAGTTCAATCAAGTGGATTTAACAGAGCGTTTGAAACGGGTGATTCAAGAGCCTTATGAGCGTCTACCTTATACAGAAGCCATCGCAATTCTGGAAGCCAGCAAAAAAAACTTTCAATTTCCTGTGAAATGGGGAATAGATTTAAAAACCGAACATGAGCGCTATTTAACAGAAGAGTATTTCAAAAAGCCGGTGATTGTTTACAATTATCCTGCGGAGGTTAAAGCCTTTTATATGCGTCAAAATGATGATGGCAAAACGGTAGCGGCGATGGATGTGCTTTTCCCTGAAGTAGGAGAAATCATTGGTGGCTCTCAAAGAGAAGAACGCTATGAGCGCCTTCTACAACGTATCCAAACCTTAGGACTAAAAATAGAAGATTACCATTGGTACTTAGCCATTCGTCAATACGGCTCAGCACCCCATAGCGGCTTCGGATTAGGATTAGAACGATTGGTTCAGTTCTGTACAGGTATGGCAAACATCCGAGACACTATTCCCTTCCCACGAGCCTACGGATTGCTGAACTTTTGACGAATACTTTCATCCCGATGAACCCATTGTACTTTGAAGCGTATGCGTCTGATAAATACGACGTACCCTACGAACCCCCTGAACCTTCAATAAACGCTGTTTTAACTCCTTAATCTGCTCTAAACTCTTTACATAAAGCTTAATCACCCCTTCAAAAATCGGTCCTGTTGCTTCTATGGTAATAGCACGGATGTTAATACCCATCTCATCGGAAATCACATGGACTAAATCGCGTAACATGCCGACTCGGTCCTCCCCCGAAATACGAATCGCTGCTAAAAACTCTATTTGTGCATCTTCGTTCCAACGTACTTTAATAATGCGAGAGCCATAAGTAGAAAGCAAACGATTCGCTTCAGGACAATCTGTACGATGAATCTCTATTCCCTGATAAGGTTTATCCACAGCAATAATCACATCCCCTAAGACCGGTTGACAACAAGAAGCAAAACGATAATGAAAATCATCTCTACGAGAAATAACTAATTCATCTGAAGAAACGCCTCGTGTGCGCTGCAATAACCGTTCAAACTTTTCTTGTAAACGCTCATTGCTTTTTAATCGCTTGGCTAATTCTAAAGCCTTTTGCTTTTCTTTAATAAAGGCTTTCACCCGATTTTTATCTATCATCATTGCACCAATGCGGAAATAGAACTCCTCCATAGAATCTATGTTCAAAGTATAAAGCAATTCCTTAATAATGAAGTGGTCTTCATGCAAGACGATGCCTTCTCGTTCTTTAAGAATTCGTAAAAATTGTTTGAATTTCTTTTTTCCTTTTTCTATGTAGCGTTTTCGTTCAGCCTTAAGAGCTTCTTTGATTTTTTTTCGTGCCCTTGGTGTCGTTACAAACTCTAACCATTCTGCTTTCGGTTTCGCTAAATGAGGATTGCTGGTAGTGATGATTTCTACTAAATCGCCATTACGAAGGACAGTAGAAAGTGGTACAGTTTGATGATTAACCTTTGCTGCAATTGCCCGATGTCCTATGTCGGTATGGATATAATAAGCAAAATCTAAGGCGGTAGCCCCTTCAGGAAGTACTTTAATCTCCCCTCGGGGAGTAAATACATAAATATGTTCGGCAACGATTAACTTATGTAGTCCTTCTAAGGTTTTGTCGGGTGCGCCATTGCGCTCTTCTAAAAACTCCCGAATAGAAGCAATCCATTGTTCCAATTGTCTATCAAAAGAAAGCGTATGAGGACTCAGCTCTTTATATTTCCAATGGGCAGCGTAACCTTTTTCTGCAATCTCATGCATTCGTTTTGTACGGATTTGTACCTCTACCCACTGTCCCGTAGGGCTCATTACCGTCGTATGTAAAGCCTCGTAACCATTTTGCCGAGGAATCGTCAACCAATCTCTAAGCCGCTCTGGATGGGGAGGATATAACTCAGTAACAATACTATATACTTGCCAACAGGCTTCAATCTCTTCTTGGCGACTCTTAAAAGGCGCTGTGAGCACAATACGAATAGCAAATAAATCATAAACCTCTTCAAAACCAATGCCTTTACGCTGCATTTTGCTAAAAATAGAATAAGGACTTTTAATACGCGTCTCTATCTCATGAGCAATGTTGCTTTGATCTAAACGTTTTTTAATTGGAGCAATAAAAGCCTCTATGAAGGACCCCTGTTCTTCAAGCACTTTATTTAATTTTTGAACAATGCGCTGATAGGCTTCAGGATGCAAATAACGGAAAGCCAAGTCTTCTAATTCCCGTTTAATCCGCTGTAAACCTAAACGATTGGCTAAAGGAGCATACAACATCAGTGTCTCAGAAGCAATTTTATAACGATTGGTTTCATGCATCGCTTGTAAAGTGCGCATGTTATGTAATCGGTCCGCAATCTTAATCAACACAATACGAATGTCATTTCCAATCGTTAATAACAGACGCTTGAAGTTTTCTAATTGTTTTGTGGTATTCGGTTCAAAGATGCCAGCAACTTTGGTTAATCCTTGAATAATGTTTGCAGCGGTGTTTCCAAAGCTTTTGCGGATGTCTTCAATTGTTGCAAAAGTATCTTCTACAACATCATGCAACAAAGCACAAATAACTGCCGTAGTATCTTCTAAACCGATTTCTTTTACAACAATCTTCGCTACTTCCAAAGGATGAAAAATGTAGAGTTCTCCTGACTTTCTGCGAGCATTTTGATGGGCTTTCAAAGCAAACTTAAAAGCACGACGAATCTCTTTTAAGTCTTGTTCATCAGCAAACGACTGACAACAACGCAATAATTGCCGATAGGCGTTTAAAAGACGCCTTCGTTCCTCCTTGGTAACTTCCGAAAGCATTAACCGCATAGGTTGTCTGTTGGTGTGATAAAATTAAACAATCTTTCCTTTCCTCGCAAGTAAGAAAATTTTCTACCTTTGAGCTGCTATGAGACAAGCACTTGTTGTCATCGCTATTTTTGCGCTTTTTGCCTGTAAAGCTTCTAAACCTTGCGACACAAAAAAAGAAACCACACAAACCCTTCATCCTTTTCATACCTTAGAAATTCGTGGCGATAACCTCTATGTAGAGTGGACCATAGATTCTAATGCTGCTTCTATCACTTTCCATAAGGGGGTTGAAGTACGTAGCGTTCCAGGTTATCTTTATTTGACTGCTCAGTGCAATACCCCTGTAAAGGCTTTTATTTCTGCTCCCTTAGCACAACGCATTCGGCTATATAATCGTACCTTCCTGCTTTTTACAAATTCACCTCAGAGCGATAGTCTGTCTTTAACCCTCTACGACCAAGCCAACGGATTCATCAAGGGAAATTACAACACCCTTCGTATATTCTTAAATCATGATGCGCAATGTGACTTTAATGGCAGTAGTGTATTCCTTTATCTTGTTGCAAACGACCACACTCAATTTTCTTCTACTTTAGATTTTATAGACACGTGCATTGTTTTTCATAGAAGTGACCAATTATTAAGTTGCAAAGTAAAAGATTCTTTGTATGCCAGTATAGAAAGCAGTGGCAATCTACAAGTTTTCGGACGTCCTCGTTATCAAATAGATAGTTCCGGTACAGGAAGGGTTTTCTTTGTAGAACCGTGAGCAACTTAACGCTGCGGCTTATTACTGCTATCATAGGCATTATCCTCATCACTCTCTTGCATTTCTTCTGGGAAAATGGAATTTTGTTTTTCTCCATAGGACTATCTTTCCTCCTTTTTACTGAAGGACTTTTTTTAGTAGCCCCTTCTAAAGGACTGCGTATCTTAGGTTGGCTTAGTTTAATCCTACTTTGGTGGAATGAAAAAACAATCGCTCTTGTTTTTATCCTTTTTATAATAGCTGCTCCTTTTATGAATGCTTCATTAAGGGGTTTGTGGGGGGTATGGTGGTTTTTGTTTTACGCGTTTGTTCCTTGGTTTAGCTATTATCAGCTTTCAACGCTATGGGGTAATAAGGTTTTTATGCTTTTGGTTTTACATTGGGTTGCTGACACCGCTGCTTATTTTGTTGGTAAGTTTTTTGGGCGTCATTCTTTAGCGCCGACGATTAGTCCGAAAAAAACCTGGGAAGGCGCTATTGCAGGTATAGGATTAACCCTTGCCATCGCCATCATCGCCTATGCTTATTTTGCTATTCCTATCTTAATAGCAGGTGCCATCATTGCTATCTTCAGTATCTTGGGCGACTTAACCGAATCTTGGATAAAACGACAACTACAAATTAAAGATAGTAGTCAGTGGCTACCTGGGCACGGAGGGTTCTTAGACCGCTTTGATAGCTTTACTATCACCTTACCGCTTTTAGCCTTATTAACACAAGTACTATCTTTGCCTTAAATGCAGGACCCAAGGATTAAATTGCTCACACCAGCAAAATTAAAACAGCAGATTTTGTATGAAGACGAGTACCTTTTAATCGTTAACAAGCCCAAAGGCATCAGCGTTCTGCAAGAGCGCAGTGGAAGTAATTACTATTTGCTTCACTTATTAAAAACTTTTCATTCAGGATTAAAGGTTTGTCATCGTTTAGACAAAGGCACTTCTGGTGTGCTTATTTTAGCTAAGGATTTAGAAACCTACAGGGCGGTAGCTTTGCAATTTCAAAAGCGAAAAGTAGAAAAAGTTTATTGGGCTTTGTGTCATGGGGTTCATGATTTCCGCGGAGAGCGATTTGAACATATTTTAAAAATAGGTAGAAAGCGTTCTTATATTGTCCGAGGACAAGAGGGCAAACGTTGTATAGTGCAGCTTAGAACCTTAGAACATTTTGGGCATTATACTTTGGTAGAGGCTATGCCTATTACGGGGCGCTTCCATCAAATTAGAGCGCAATTAGCCTATATGGGTGCACCTGTCGTTGGCGATTCTTTATACGGTGGAGAAGACCTTTATTTCCATCACTTAAAAAAACGTTTCAAAGGCGCTATACGAACCCTACCGCTTAATATCGGTTTTTTATTGCACGCTTATAAAGTAACTTTTCAACATCCACACAAACAACAGCTACTATCGGTTGAAGCCCCCTTAGATAAAAATTTCCAAGGTTGTTTGAAAGTTCTAAGACAATACGACCCACCTTTTGAAGGGGTATAAAATTGGCTTTCTTCATTTCATTCTATTTCTTTGCATGATAAGGTGCCATCTCAAGCGTATTTGCCAATGAAAGAAATCACTCATGAGGATTACATAGCTTTTATAAAAGAACATGATGGAATTGTTATAGAAGATGTTTACCTTCCTTTTCAGAAGCATTGGGATATAAGGTCGTATGCACCTCCTGAAGAATATACATTAGAGCGAACGACAGTATGGAGTTTTCCTGATAGGGGAAGTTGGGCGACTCATAAAGGAAATTACAGAGGGAACTGGTCGCCATACATTCCAAGAAACCTTATTTTGAAATACACCCAGAAAGGAGACTGGGTTCTTGACCAAATGATGGGAAGTGGAACCACATTAGTGGAAGCAAAACTTTTAGAAAGAAATGCAATAGGCGTGGATATAAATCTTGATGCTGTTATGGTGGCAAGGGATAGATTAAATTTTTCATACAATCCACTTTTTCCAGAATATAAGGAGCCAATAATAAAGACCTACTGGGGTGATGCAAGAAATTTAGATAAAATTAAAGATGAAAGCATTGATCTTATTGCAACACATCCACCTTACGCAAGCATAATTTCATATACAAAGAATAAAAAACTTAATGATGACCTTTCACAACTACCATTTGAAGCATATCTGAAGGAAATGAAAAAGGTAGCAGAAGAAGCTTTCCGGGTATTAAAGCCCGGCAAAATATGCGCCATTCTCATAGGAGATACGAGAAAACACAAACATTATGTACCAATAGCATTTCGCATTATGCAGGTGTTTTTGAATGTGGGTTTCATCTTAAAAGAGGATATTATCAAATTGCAGTGGAATATGAAAAGCACACGTGAAAGATGGCGAGCAAAAGAATATGAGTTTTATCTAATAACCCACGAGCATATTTTTATCTTTCGGAAGCCAGAGAGTGAAAAAGAATATAAGAAATTCAAATTTAGCTCGGAATGATGGAATGAAGCTATAGCCTTTCAAGTTAAACATGAAAAGCACCCGAGAGCGCTGGCGAGCAAAGGAATATCCTTTTTATCTAATAGCACATGAGCACATTTTTGTTTTCAGAAAGCCTGAGAATGAAAAAAGCTTATATTGAGATCCCTTCGGTAGCGCTTGGAATGACATACCAATAGTTAAAGCCTGAAACTTATAACTATCAAAGGACAATAGTAAATAGATGCACTTAAATTCGCTACTGCATTACGCTAGATCACCTTGGGCAAAAGAGTAAGATAACGTATCTTTGCCTTGCTTTGAAAGAAATCTTTTCTATGGAATGGAGGGTGATAATGCTACAAAATATCGTTGCCTATAGTGCCCTTCTTCAATCATTATTCGCACAAACGCATCATATTCCTCCTATAGAAGTTGCTAGGCTCACGGTAGAGATAAAAAAGATAAGCCCGGACAACTTTTCTTTACCTTCTGCAGTGGCGATAAAGTTATAATTAAAGGCGACGAAACAAAAAGTTTAACATTTCTATTATAGAAGCTCCAACGGTAAAGAATATTATAAGGCTGAAAGAATACAAGATTACTCACTTTGATAATTCATCAACTCCTATTAGTATTCGCAATACCACTGTTCTAGGTATCTTCTTGGAGTCACCAAGCGGAAAACGAAATGTAAAAATTCAAATATACAGAATTCCAGTAAGCGACGCCCAAGTAGATTGTGATGTGTCGGTAGTTTATAAAGAAATAAGAGATACAACGTGGATACCTTATACAATAGATAGTCTAGTAGGATATGACACCATTCTTTATAGTGAGAACATAAAGGTACCTTTAGACACTATAGTAAAAGAAGTGGAAATTTTAAATCAAAAAGAGTGGGTGCATTCACAACTAAATAGATATGGTAAGCCAAACTATACAACAGTAGTATTCCAAATTCCACAACCAAAGAAAGCCGATTTGATAGAAGAAGAAATAATCGGATGGGCATTTTGGATAGGAGTTGATCAAGAAGCTAAAGAAGCATGGAATAGCAACGTTAGTAATATAAAGCAATCTTTACAGCAAATCTCATCCTATCTAATTTCTCCTCTAGGAGGCTTAATCGTAGGTTTGGTGTCTAACTTGTACACTCCTAGTACAGGAGAAGACATCCATTGGCAATTAGTAACCATGCGAAACGGAGAAAAAACTGTATTAGCCTATGGAAAGAGTATTGCAGCTTACAGAAAAGTAATACCTCCACTTATTTATTTCTACTTGGAAAATGATAATTATCTACATGGTGTTGAAGTTAATATTATCGTTTCCATGGTAAAGAAAATCATAAAATACACTTATAAAGAAGTTCAGAAATATAGAGTAGAACCAAGATATGTAAAATTACACAGGAAGAAAATGAATATCAAAAAGAGGATTATTATTCTTCCTTCTCACTAATTGTGTTATGTTAAGGTAGTAATAGTAAAAGTGATGAGCTTCTAAACAGATTGAGTGATTAGTGCAATAGCTTCACTAACGCCAAATTTCTTGGAGCATTGTAGCTGCTGAACGTATTGGAGAGAATCTGAAGCACCTTCCTTGGGATAAGCTTCAGAATGTCTGAAAATTTTCTGGGGCTTTAGTGAGGAAAAATGCGCAAAAAATAGTTGTGCTGAAAGCCTTCTAACTAATGCATGGAATGATACACGAAATAAAGCGCGGCAGCTGCCGCGTCATGCCGAGCAAACCTAAGCCATCTCTTTGGAAACTCAGGAAATGCTAAAAGTTTCCAACAGAGAAGCACTTGAGAAAGCATTTGAGATTCCTCGCTGTCGCTCGGAGTGACCGCGCACTAATGAAATGGCGCACATAACCTAAACACAAATAACACAAAAACCACAAACTACACGTCCAAACTCAACAACGCTAAAACTCCCCACGGCATCATACCGAGGCGAAGCCAGAGTATCTCTCTTATGAACCCCCAAAAACTCCAAAAGTCCCCTTAAGTTTCCAAAAAGAACTATATCTGAAAGCCAAACAAAGTGAAACTATTATACACAAAATACTAATCCCTGCAATCCTCAGCAATCTTATCCAAAAGAACCTTTGCCAATTGACGCTTACTCATGAGGGGAAGTGTTTCCGTTTTGCCATTTTTAAAAAATAAAGTAACCCGATTGGTCTCTGTAGTAAAACCTGAATGCTCTGTATTGAGATTAAAAACAAGAAGGTCTACAGGTTTACGTTGAAGTTTTTTCTGAATTTGTTTTTCATCATAATGGGTTTCTAAGGCAAAGCCCACAAGGTATTGTTGAGGTTTTTTATGTTGCAAAGCATACTGAAGCGCATCAGGAGTGCGTTTTAATAAAAGGGACCAAGTTTGTTTTCCTTCTTTTTTTATTTTTTGTTGCGCTCGTTTTTCAGGGGTAAAATCTGAAACCGCAGCAGTAAAAAAGAGTATTGAAGCCTCTTTATGATGCTTCTTGACAGCCTTATAAAGTTCTTCTGCGCTTTCTACTGGGATGATTTTTGCTCCTTGTGGTGGAGCAACTTCTGTATAAGCTTTAATAAGAAGTACTTCAGCCCCTTGTTGCAAGGCTTCTTGGGCAATAGCCATTCCCATACGTCCCGTAGATGGATTGGATAAAAAACGAATAGGATCTATGTACTCTCTGGTAGCACCTACCGTAATCAGCACTTTTTGTTTTTCCCAAAAGGAGTTAGGAAGCAAATAATGCAAAATAGTTTCAGGTTCTGGCATGCGCCCTTTACCATAGAGTCCACTAGCTAAAAACCCTTCTTCAGGTTCTAAGACTTCCCAACCTAAATGGCGGAGCCGTTGAACATTCTCTTGTACTGCCGAGTGCTTCCACATAGCCTCATCCATAGCAGGGGCTATAATCCGCCGCTTTTGAAATGAAAGCGCAACTGCCGTTAATAAGTTATCGCAAACCCCATGAGCAATTTTAAAAATAGTATTTGCCGTAGCAGGAGCAATCAAAAAAACATCTGCCCATTCTGCTAAATCCACATGTGCAGTCCATAATTTTGAAGCTCGCTCTACATAATGCTCATCCCATAAAGAAACATAAGGAGGATGTTGGGTTAAGGTCGCAACGCTCAAAGGAGTTATAAAATACTTTGCTTTTTCACTCATGACCACCTTTACTTCCCACCCTTTTTGAATAAAGAGCCGAATAAGGGTTAAGGCTTTATAAGCAGCAATACTACCTGTAATGCCTAAAAGAATCCGCATTAAAAGAGAGGTTTGCCTTCCATATAGGCTAATTTCCCATTACTATACTCTTCAATCGCTACCAACGAGGGTTTAGGCTTCTGCTCATCCTCCTTCACTAATTTCAATCGCTCTTCTTGAATATAAGCATCGTCTTCCAATTCAATACTGCGAAACTCATCTAATTTGGAATAAAGTTGCTCTCTTCGTTGGTCATTAATTTGATTAGCGCGCTTACCTAAAATAACAACCATTTTATAAATATTCCCGACTACAGCACGCATCGGATAGATGTCTAAAGCTTCAATCTCCTCACCTGCTTTGTACTCAGCGTCTTGAAAGGGTGGAATCTTTTTGATGAGCTTGGATTTGTCGTTGTAGGTATTCATAGTAGCTTTCTATTTTTTTCAATAATGGGCTCTGCGGATAGCGGTCGGCAAATTTATAATAGTTTTCTAATGCTTGTAAATAGCGCTGTAGCTGTTTCTCTTCAACGCTATTATCCGCTAATTTGACCGAAGCTAAAAACAAATAATAGAACCCTTCTTCTCTTTGAGGAGCATCAGGATGCTCTTTTAACATGTTTTCAAAAGCAACCACCGCAGCTTTGTAATAACCTAAGTTATAATACAACTTCGCTTGATTGAAGGCTTTTTGGGCTAAGTTATCGTAAAGCATCTGTAAATATCGTTCGGCTCGTTCTTTATAATCGCTTTCAGGATAGGTTAAAAGAAATAACCGCAATTTTTCAATGGCTGTATAGGTTTCACTTTGGTCTAATTCAGGAGGAGCAGACAAACGATAATAACAATAAGCATTCATAAATTGGGCTTCTTCAGTATATTTACCTGTTGGGTAAGTGTTTACATACTCTTCAAAATAATGAGCAGCCAGATAATATTCTTTGTTGTAATAATGCGCATAAGCCAAATGGAAGAGAATTTCTTCTCCTCGGGGCATGCCGCGATACATGTTCAATAGCTCCTCTAAAAGCGGAATTGCCGCTTCATAGTTTTTTGTACTTAAATAACCAAAAGCAGCACTATCTTTCGCTGCCACAGAAGGCTGCTTTGCTAACTTCGCATAAGGGTCACACCCCTCTAAAAGCAACAATAAAGCAACTAACCACCACATTCAAACGGCAAAATTAGAAAAATTCCCTTTTGCCAAGCGAACATCTCCCAAAAAGACCTCACAAAGAAAAGTAAAAGACGCCTTCTAAAGTTTACAAGAATTTTGTTTTTTTAGGCAAAAAGTATAACTTTGTGAAGCTGTACTACTGGGGCATGAAGGAGCGTATTTTGATTCTTGGCGCAGGTGGGCAAATCGGTTCAGAATTAGCTCCCTTTCTTGCAGAGAAAGGGAACGAGGTTTTTGTTAGTGACATCCGCCTGCTAAATACCTCCTTTCCTTTTGAACAAGTAGATGTATGTGATTTCAACGCCTTAAAAGCCTTGTTTGAAAAAGTTCGTCCCGATAGCGTTTATCATTTAGCAGCATTATTATCCGCAACAGCAGAAAAAGACCCTCAAAAAGCATGGCAAGTTAATGTAGAAGGACTGCGAAATGTATTAGAGTGCTGTATACAATATCAGGTCAAACGGCTGTTTTGGCCCAGTTCTATTGCAGTCTTTGGACCTAATAGCCCTAAAGAAAACACGCCACAACATACTGTTTTAGAACCTACAACGATTTACGGCATTACTAAGGTGGTAGGCGAGCATTTATGCCATTATTATCATTTGCGTTTTGGATTAGATGTTCGTAGTTTACGTTATCCAGGGCTAATTAGTTACAAAGCATTGCCTGGAGGGGGAACGACAGACTACGCCGTAGAGATTTTTTACAAAGCGATAGCAAAGCAACGCTATACTTGTTTTTTAGCCCCTAATAGAGCTTTACCAATGATGTATATGCCCGATGCCTTAGAAGCAACGTATCAATTGATGCAAGCCCCATCTGAACGACTATCTGTAAGAACTTCTTACAACATCCATGCTTTTTCTTTTACTCCTGAGCAATTAGCTAAAGAAATTCAAAAACATTTGCCAGCATTTCAATGCGACTATGCTCCTGATTTTAGGGATAAGATTGCGCAGAGTTGGCCCCAAAGTATTGACGATAGCATTGCTCGTAGGGATTGGCAATGGCAACCCCACTATAACTTCGCTACTATGGTTAAAGATATGCTAACTCATATCAAAGAAAAAGTTTTGTCTTCTCAAACTTAAACATAAAGGGCTATGGCACTGAAAGCAGCACATGAGCAGATAGTACCCAAGGAGGTGGACTTCCTGCCTTTATTAGGGCACGATTATGTAGAGTTTTATGTAGGGAACGCCAAGCAGGCTGCCTATTATTATCAAACTGCCTTTGGCTTCCAACCTTTAGCCTACAAAGGATTAGAAACAGGTTCAAAAGAGGTGGTCAGCTACGCCCTCAAACAAGGAGACGTTATCTTTGTGTTTACTTCCACGTATGTACCCGACCATCCTATTGCAGAACACGTAAAACTGCATGGTGATGGCGTTAAGGTCTTAGCATTAACCGTAGAAGACGCAGCAAAAGCTTTTGAAGAAACCACTAAACGAGGTGCTAAACCCTACATGGAACCCCAACGGATTGAGGACGAACATGGCGAAGTCGTCCTTTCAGGTATCCATACCTATGGCGAAACCGTCCATATCTTCGTTGAAAGGAAAAATTACAAAGGCGTCTTTCTACCCGGTTATGAACCCTGGGAACCTGAATACAAAACCAAAGAGGTCGGCATCTTGCTCATAGACCATTGTGTTGGCAATGTTGGCTGGGGCGAAATGAATAAATGGGCACGCTTCTACGCCGACGTCATGGGCTTCACACAACTCATCTCCTTCGACGATGAAGACATCTCCACCGAATACACCGCTTTGATGAGTAAAGTCATGCAAGGAGGAAAAGGAAGAATTAAATTCCCCATCAACGAACCCGCAGAAGGAAAGAGAAAATCCCAAATTGAAGAATACTTAGACTTCTACCGCGGTCCAGGCGTACAACATATCGCATTACTAACCGACGATATTATTTTTACCATTAGAGAACTCCGTAAACGCGGTGTAGAGTTCTTAGAAGTTCCTTATACTTACTATGAGGACTTGCCTAAGCGCGTAGGAAAGATTGACGAACCTATTGATGTCTTAGCAGAACTGAAGATTTTAGTAGACCGAGACGATGAAGGGTATTTACTGCAGTTATTTACGAAGCCTTTACAAGACAGACCGACCTTTTTCATAGAAATTATTCAGCGTAAAGGAGCAAAATCTTTCGGGAAAGGAAACTTTAAGGCATTGTTTGAAGCCATAGAGCGAGAACAAGCCCGCCGTGGAACTTTATAAATCTAATCCTGTAGCTATGAGTGCAGTACGCGTTGGACGACTGCACTGCATAACAGATACTTCTTTACAAAAGCGCTTTTCCCATAAACAATTAGTTAAAATGGCATTGAGGGCAAAAGTGCCCGTAATCCAATACCGCAATAAAAACCCCATTGATGCAAAAGCCCTAACAGAACTACAACAAATTGTAGAGAGCGTAAGAAAAGCAGAACAATGTTGTCTTATCATCAATGACCATGTGCATTTAGCAGCGCAACTGCACGCAGATGGCGTGCACATTGGACAAGAAGACCTCTCCTTAGAAGAAACAGCAAAAGTGCTCAACGAAGGACAAATTATTGGGGTAAGCATCCATAGTGCGCAAGAGTTGCGGAAGCTGTTAAGTTCTCCTTTTTATGAGCGAGTTCATTATATTGGTGTAGGTCCTGTATATGGGACTTACTCTAAGGGTTCTCGGTATTTGCCACCGATGAGCAGTCGGGAGTTTGCAAAGATTTGTGCGATGTCGCCGTTCCCTGTGATTGCAATAGGGGGAATTACAAAAGAACGGGTTTATGACGTGATGGCACAAGGCGCTTATGGCGTGGCAGTCCTCTCAGCATTCGCTTGTGCAGAAGACCCTTATAGCGCCGCTATGGAACTTATGGAAGCTGTCCATAGCGCTGTGGATAAACTGCAAAGCACAAGATAGCTTAACCCTTACCATCCACTCCATCTACGGAAATCAAAAAACAAAAAAGAAAATCATTCTAAGAGAACTGCAATTCAAGAATGGTGATGTTATACCTTTATACTTAAAAGATTCCATAAAAAAGACACAAGAGCAACTGCTTTATAGTTCAGGGCTATTTAATAAAGTGACGATTGAAGATACTGTTGTAAGCAATCAACTGCAGTGGAAGGTTTATGTAGAGGAGCGCTGGTATTTGTGGCCCTATGCTTATGTAACCTTTGCCGACCCTACTATTAACGATTGGTTGGAACATCGCCGCCTCAATCGGCTTACACTCCACGCCGGTATAGCCCATACCAACTTTACAGGCTACAACGACAAAGCTTACTTAGGAATCCGTTATGGTTATCGCGAAGCCATTACCTTAGGCTATATGCGCCCTTTTTTATTCCCTAAGCAACAATGGGATATTCTTTTAGAAAGTGAATGGGTGCGTCAAAGAGAACTGATTACCAGCACGCAAAATGGAGAAATCATTCGTCCTCAATTCTATCCTAACTATGCTATCACTTACTTCTTTAGTCGTGTTGCTCTGAGAAAACGCTTTTCCCAATACCACTTCCTCTATGTTAGACCCTCCTATAGGCAAGTAAGCATCCATGATAGCGTCTTATATTACAACCCACTATTTCTTGGAGAAAAACAAAAAACAAGTATCCGATATACCAACATAGAAATCCGTCTTAAATGGGACGAGCGAAACATCAGACCCTATCCTACAAAAGGGTACAAAATGGAATTAAGTGCCTCATTAAACTCCTTAGGGTTTAGTAAAAGTTTCTTCTCCTACAACTTCTTTCATGAATTTAGTCGTCGCTGGTATTGGGCAGCGGGGCTCTACATAGCACAATTGTGGGGAAAAAAAGTTCCCTATTTTGAAAAACTACGTCTATCTAAAACCGCCTATGGCTTAAGAGGATTCCAACGCTATTACATTGATGGCACTTTTTTAGCCGTAGTAAAAACCGAATGGAAATTCGCCGTGGTTCCTTGGCAATTATTCCATTGGAAACGTTTGCCTCGTTATTTTCGTACTTTTCCTTTTGGTTGTTATCTCTATCTTTTTGGCGACGCAGGCTATATAGAAGACCGTAGCAATACTAACTTTGATGATTTCTATAAAAAACGCTTCTTAGGAGGATACGGCATCGGCATAGACCTCGTTACCTTCTACGATATTGTCTTCCGAGTAGAGCTCATAAGAAACCATCTGGGCGTTTGGGATTGGCTATTCCAAGCCGAATTAGCAATCCGCTAAGGTAATTGCAAAGCAAACTCCATAGTATAATACTGCTCCTCACTATAGGCTTTCAAAACAAAATAACGAAGGTCTAAAAAGTAATCCCTATTCCTTCTTAACTCATCAAATGTTTCATAATTAGTATAACGTCTTATTAACGCCCACATAGGAAGGCTGTGGTAAAAAATCGTATAATTTGCTGCTTCATCTATTAAAGGTAATTGAGAGAGAAAATCAGCATTGCTTAAAGCGTTTCCTTCTTGAAGTGCATCTATCCAAGTTTTTAACGTTGCTAAATCCATTGCAAAAAGGACGTAATCTTTGTATTGGGCTACATAAGGCATTTGAATATCCTTAAGCCACTTTCCTAAAAGGATTTTAAATAGTCCTTTCAACTTCCATTGATGAATAACCACATCTTTATAGGTTGCTTCAAAAGGTTTAAAGGGGGTTCGTCGTTTCATTTGGCGCATAAGAAGTTCTAACCGCTCTTGTGCTAAGGCTTTATCTTTTGCATGAAACACAACAATACGCTCTGCCATAGTGCCTGTCGCAGAAGAAGGTGGCTCTACTAAAGCAAAAGCAATAGTATTTCCAACCCAATCAAATAAAATTTCATCTAAACGGATATTAAGAAGTCGCTCTAAGCGCTTCCTTTGTTTCTCAAAAGCTTCATACTCTTCTGGAGACTTAGAACGCCATAAGGTCATTAACCGATCGCGTACTGCTTTGAAGTCCTCAAAACTAAGTTGTAGGAACAAAGCGGTTTGTTGTGGCAATACTTCTAAAGCCTCAGACGCTACAGCACGTTCTTCTAATAACGCATTCAAATAGGATGCACTTTCAACTTTTGGGAACAAATTACCTTCTCCTTTAATCGCTTTAGGCTCTATAGTAAAATACAATGCAATCACATCTAAAACCTCTGGAATCGCTTTTAATTCTTCAACCGACGCTGATGAATAAATGGCTAAAAAATCATCCAAATAATCACCATGTACATAAAGCCGTATATCCCCCGATTTCATGCTTTCTATTTGCTTAGAAAAAACAGGATGCGCCACAAAATAAGGTTGCCGTGAAGCATCTATCGCTTTATGAACTAAAGATGCCGTATAAGAAAAAATCAAAAGGTTGTTATGAATCGTCAAATACAAAATCTCTCCTGATTCTACATCTTCTAACTCTATAATCTCTTTGTCGCGATAATCATGTTGATGAACTTTAAATCCAAACTTTTCTCCTAAGGTAGCAAAGATTTTAGATAGAGTTATCAAGCGCGTTTGTTTATTCAGCGCCATAACATAAAGCAAATCCCAATCCCTCGGTTGCGTACGATGAATACTAATCCATAACGCTTTGTTTTTTAATAATTTGGCTAAGAAAGTGTTTTTTTCTAAAAGATTTTCCAATGTTTTTAAGTAAGTATCATATTGCCGAAAATAGGGGTGTTGAATAAGGTGTTTCCAAATAGGGTAGTTATGGATTCTTTTATATAGTCCGAAGGGGTCTGGGGCTTCTACAATAAAGATAGCATCCTTAGGAATTACACTTAAAGGACGCAGTTGCTTTTGAGGAATGAGGAAGATATAAATAAGGATGCCGATAATAGCGAAGATAATCAGCCACAAAAAGATAGTAATGATGCGCTTCATTGTATTTTTAGTGGTTTACCTTCGCACCAGCTTACAGGGAGTTTTAACCATTTTGCTAAGGTAGGCACCATTTGAATAGGTTCTACTGCCTCTTCTATCACTTGTTGAGGAATATTGCTTCCATAAAACAGCAAAGGCACCCAGGCATCGTAATCGTAAGCGGTGTAGTGATTGGTTTTGTAACCTTCTTCTATTAAATAATAAGGTTGGTGCACGATAAAGAGTTCGCCTGAACGCTTAGGGTGGAAGCTGCGTTTTGCCGCTATAAAGTAGGTGTGTAAAGTAGAATCCGCAATAGCATCCTTTTCAAAATCTTTTTTCGTCCAGACCGCTATAAAAGCTTCTTGCTGTTGTAGATAGGACTTAAGTACTGCAGCGACACTATCTTCATTTAGTTGATAATGGTTCAATTTTTGTTTTTGTAAGAAGATGTAGGGCATAGCGATTTTTTGAATCCAGGAAGAGGGAAGGGTGTCGTTGAAGTGGCTTTTTAAGAATTTATCGCATTGTTTTTTGAGTTCGTAGGGGCTTAGTCTTTTGCCATTGGGGTGTTGTTCTGGAATAGGGGCAACGCCATGGTCCGAAGTTAATGCAAGAACATATTGGTTTTTCCCTACGGTTTCATCAAGAAAGAGAATAAAATCTTGTAGTAGACTGTCTAAGTGGAAATAAATTTCCCAAAGTTCTCTACTTTGCGGACCGAAGTAGTGTCCGACGTAGTCTGTAGTGGAGATACTAAGGCATAGCAAATCTGGAGTGACGTCTTTCCCTAATTGAAGTTTACGGATGGCATGTTTTGCGAAGTCAAAAGTGTAGGTGATGGAGAAAGGAGAGAGTAAGAAAGCTTTTGCGAAGCGAGAGGCGGGTAGTAAAGAAGTAGGCAGGGTATGGGGAAAGGTATTATTGCCGCCGGGGAAGTTCCCCTCCCAAGGCTGGTCATCTTTAAAAGGAACTAAGGAATCGGGTAGTTGTTTTTTCCATGAAGCACCTAAGAAACGTTGTAGTAGGTAGTTGTTATTCCATTGTTCAACCCATTGGGGTAGTGTACCGCGGTAATAGTAGGAAGTAGTCCAGCGTAGTTGTTTAGTATCAAACCAAAAAACATAAGGGGCTTTTTTACCTCCCATAAGGATGGCTGCCCTATCTTTTAGTGCGATAGACACCACTTTAGCACTTGGGTAATGTTTGCGAAGCACATCGCCTAAGGTAGCCGTAAGCAGCCATCTTGGAGAATATCCTCTGCGTGTTAAGCACCCAACACAAGGGTATTTAGCATCTTCTACGCAGTAAATTACTTTTTCCTCTTGACGGAAGTAGTTTCCTACGATGCCGTGGCGGTGAGGATAGTTACCTGTGAGCAACGTTGCATGTCCTGGACCTGTCATATTATTCGCATGACGATAATAGCAGTGCTTAAAGTAAGTTCCTTGTAGCAGGGTTTTGAATCCTTTGAGTTGCCAAGTAAAAGTTTGCAAATAATCGCCACGCATTTGGTCAACGACCACCACAACCACTAATTTAGGCTGAGCAAATACAAGGGTAAAAGCACACAGCAGTAATAGCCTCATGGAATACAAAAGTATAGTAGGTTGTTCATTCAGACAATAGTTTTACCGAGGAGCTATAGAGGAGTTTTTGATGTTTTCTTTGTTGTCTAAAAGGAGGTGCCTTGCATTTGCTCAGCATGACGCTGCGATCTCTGTGCTACAGGGAGTTTTGACTTTGTTGGGTTGGTGCGTGTAGTTTGCAGCCTTTGCGTTATTTGTATTAGGGTTATGCGCATTATTCCGTTTTTGTGCGCCATTCCGAGCCGAAGGCGAGGAATCTCAATACGGATTTTTTCCAAGTGCCTTTTTGTTGGAAACGCAGGAAACTTTTAGAGTTTCCAAGGTTTCCAAAAAGAGATGCCTCGCGTTTGCTCGGCATGACGCTACAACCGCCGCCCTGCGGGGAGTTTTGGCGGTCATTGAGTTTATGCGTGTTATTTGCGCTTTTTGTGGTGTTTGTGTTTAGCTTAGTGCGTCATTTCACTACTGCGCGTCATTCCGAGCGTAGCGAGGAATCTCAAGTACGGGTTTTTCCCTTATGCTTTTTGTTGGAAACTTGGAAAACTTTCATAATTTCTGGAGTTTCCTAAAAGAGATGCCTCGCATTCGCTCGGCATGACGCTACAACCACTACGCTGCAAAAACACCTATGCATATGCAAAACAAAAACACCAAAACAGCACATAATTTGTTCTTTTCAAGACAAAAAACTATTTTTGCATAAAAACAACTTTATTGTGAAAGCTAATCCTATGCTAGCGCTTTCCCGCCAGAAAGACAACAACGTCCTAAAAGAAACCAACCAACCAACAACAGCCGCTTTTGAAGCCTATCAACCTAAAAGTGCTGCCTCAGGAGTAGTCTGGGCATTACAGCAGTCAGGTAAGCGTTGGGCAGAAGCCCTGTTTGCCTTAGCACAAGATTCTACTTTCCGATGGATTGTAAAACAATACTTTAATACCCACGCCCAAGACAGCACCTTTGACTTCCGTGTAACAATGCAAACCTTATTTCAATACGCTCATGGGGCTTTGATGCCCTGCAGTATTTACAAAACCACGTAGATAGTGCTGTTTATACGGAAGTCGTTGCTATTCTGAATGGAAAAACCATAGGGGGCAAGACGTATATGCCTGTGTTTAATGGGATTTATTACGTACCTGAGTTAGCTTTCTATATTCAAAATACTTCATTGGATGCTGTATGGTATAATGGAGAGTTGTTATGGGAGTACAAAGGGGGCACATGGCAACCCCGATGGTTGGACGCTGCTGCGATTGTGGCTTCACCAAAGTGGATAGTTGAATGGCAAGGCGGTGACGCAAACAAACCGCTGTATATTATTATTTGTGATTGTGTTCAAATTGACAGGGAAGAGTTTTCTTGTCAAGCAGGGAGCAAAACAGGTGGAATAGGTTGGTGCGGTATTGCTGTCGGTTTTGGGAAAAGACCACGAACTTGTTTTGCAATAAGATGCCGATGATACTTTATGCTTTGGAAAATAGACACGCTGTTGTTCACTATTACTCTTTCTTGTTTATTCCCTGCAAAGAAACACTTAGAGCCCAATCTCAATCCCATAGGGCTTGAAATTATCAACTATAACATAACATTTGGATTTCTTGCATTTACTAAAAAGGACGTTAAACTGCTTACCTGCTACTTTGAAGATGGAAACTGTATTTTTTGCAGTGAGGGCTTATTAGACCATGAAATAAAATGCATGTTGTATTGTTATTCTTCGTGGGAAGGTGGTTGTGTAGTAGGTGAAAGTTGTCTTAGGGTTTGGTTACTCAATAGACAAGGTAAGGTGTTATGGCAGTATCCTATAGAATCACTTCGTCCTCATAAAAAATGGATTCCTCATAAAAAAGGGATTATCACTCGCCAGCCCTTTCGTCGCGATGGCTCCTTAAACATTCTTATAAAAGACACTATAACAAAAGAACTTAAACTTTTAACCTTAATTGGAACTTGTACCCAATGGAGCAAAAAAGTGCTGTCTTTACCTTTTATACAATGCAAACAAGAATCTCTTGTTACGCATTCTACAATGTTTATAGACACTTTATCTGAAGAGGATAGACTTTATATAAAGCCGGGTTTTTGCGATAGTTTGTATGTCTATGAGCCTTCGACGGGGGTTATACAGCGCTTTTGGATATTTCATTCTTATCGTTTAATAATGGTGGACAGCCATTTTGTTTATGGGCTTTATGAAGATTATTGGGGGGTATTTGAAACAAGGAAGAAAAGATGGAGGGAGAGAAAGAGAAAAAAAGTAAGACGATATGTCATGGTTCATGATAAGCGTACAGGAAGTTTTTTAGGAGTGATTCCTATTCCCAAGCATTGGGATTTTATAGGTTATAATTGGTATGAAGGTGCTATTTACTTTATTCACCGAAGGGAAAAATATACTTCTTCACCGTGTATGCAAGTATATCGTTTAAGTGTTTTACCTCAGAGTAAAAAGTAGTTTTTTGAGCTGCCTCGGCTTTTCCTTGGCATGACGTTGCGACCGCTATCCTGCAAGGAGTTTTGGTGTCATTGAGTTTTGGGCGTATAGTTTGTGTTTCTGTGTTAATTGGGTTTAGGTTATATGCGTCACTTCACTTCGTGCGCGTCATTCCGAGTGCAAGTAAGGAATCTCAGTACGGATTTTTTCTCGAGTGCTTTTTTTGCTGGAAACGCAGAAAACTTTTATAGTTTGCGGAGTTTTCAGATACCCTGGCATGATGCTATTACCACACCGCTTCCCAACGACACCCCACTAAACTACGGCTATCCTTGTCAAACACTAAGCCTAAAAGAATAACTTCCTTACCCTTACTAACATACTTCCGAACATACCCTTTTGCCTTCATCTGTTCAATCGCTTGCATTTCATCACCCTCCTTGCCAATTTTGAATTCCAACAATACATAAGCATCTTTTAACTCCACTACCATATCAATTTGACCTGTGCTTGTAGTATCTTCACCCCATGAGGGCAAGCCTGTTCCTTTCAATGCCATATAAAAAACCGATGCCCAATAACCCTCGTATTGAGCAAGGGGATTCCTTCTAAACCAATCATGAGGAATCCCTGACACTAATTGATTAAACACTTCACATACCTTATCAA
>WFXK01000113.1 GCA_015490695.1 Bacteroidota bacterium
GTTCAAGGGATTCAATATGGGTTGGATGCTGCTAAGCTACCTGTAGACTTTAGAAAAGAACTACAAAAGATTGAAAAACAGATTTCAAAAACAAAACGGCTTTTAGAACGTTCCCTTGGGAAACTACAAAATGAGCAGTTTTTACAAAAAGCTGCGGTTGAAGTAGTGGAAAGAGAGCGACAAAAAGCACAACAACTTAAAAATCAATTAGAAACTTTACAAAAACAAAAAGCAGAATTAGAAGCTATTTTATAACTATGGAACCGGCATTTTGGTTAGAAAAATGGGAGAAAGGAGACATAGGCTTCCATCAAGAGGATTTTCATCCTTTTTTAAAGGAGTTTGGAAGCGAATTTTTTAAGCCCTTTTCTTCTGTGTTTGTCCCACTATGCGGAAAAAGTTTAGACATGATTTATTTTTTGCAGCAGGGAAAGCAAGTTATAGGCGTTGAGTTAGCCGAGTTAGCCTGTGAGCAGTTTTTTAGTGAAAATCAAATTCCCTTTGAAAAGAAAGAGTTACTACCTTTTCAATGTTATGCAGGCGAATCTATTGTGATTTTACAGGGAGATTTTTTTCAATTGGAAAAAACACATTTTGAAGTTTTAGGTTTTTTTCCACAAGCGATTTATGACCGAGCGGCTTTGGTAGCACTGCCACCGTCTATGCGTAAAGCCTATGTAACGCATCTGAAAGCCCTTTTACCTGAAAGCGCAACTTTTTTAATCAGTTTTGATTTTCCCTCAGATGAGGGACCTCCGTTTTCTGTGCCACAATCGGAAATTCAACAGCTATGGGGGATGTCATACCATGTGCAGTTAGTTGCCTCTAAAGACCGATCTGAATTCAAACCCCATTGTAATGAGCGACTTTATTTTATTCATGCAATAGGGTAAAAAAGAATTTTTCGGTATTTTTTTCGGTATTTTTTTCTATTGAGCTTTCAAATTTATAGAGTGTTTAGACAAGGAAAGGTTAATCTACAATTTATTTCTTTATTTTTTAATTGCGAGAGTTTCCTTATGGTTGTTGTTGGGTGTTGTGGATTGTTTCTTTGATACTTATCTCTTTTGTGCGGCAGCTACACGCCACTGCTGAGAAAAATCTTTGTATAAAGAGACGTTTTTAAAAATCCCTGAGTTTTCTATGAAAGATTTTATTTTTCCTGCATTAGGTGGATGCAGTTCGCACAACAGCCACCCTTCATGGAATAGGTAGTGTTGCGCTATGTTAACAAGGGCTTCATAAGGTTTTAATCCTGATTCGTCAGGGGTAAACAATGCTAAAGAAGGTTCTTTTCCTAAGACATTCGGTGCTACTTGGCTACGCTCCCCAGGGGGAATATAAGGAGGATTAGAGACCACTAAATGAAAACGCTCTTGGAAAGTTGCATGGTACATAGAACGTCTATAAAATTTCACAAAAACTTTATGGCGTTTAGCATTCTCGATAGCAACCTTCAAAGCTTCGGCACTGCTGTCTATGGCATAGACCTGAGCATGAGGAAGGAGTTTAGCTAAGATAATAGCAATACAACCGCTGCCTGTTCCTACATCTAAAATCACAGGTTTAGGAAAAGGCTGTAACACTTTAAGTGCTTGGGTTATTAAAAGTTCGGTTTCTGGACGGGGAATGAATACGTTTTTATTCACCTTAAAAGGCAATCCCCAGAAGTAGGCAACACCTACTACGTATTGTACAGGTTCGTGATTTAATAGTCGTTGTAGGTCTTTCATTGCTTTTTGAACAAAAGTTTCATTAAGGGGTTGATTTTCTAATAAAACTAATTGCGTATGGGGGTAGCATTGCAATTGTTCGGCGATGTAGTAGCGAGCAATTGCGTGCGCTTCTTTTTTATCGTAGATTTGTTCTAAGGCATTTTGCAGATAGCGCCAAAGGGTTCCTACACGCCACAAGGCAAAGCAAGGTTATAAAAATTTCCCCAATTTTTCGCTTTAGGACTTGACATCAAAGGAAAAAACTTTTATATTTGCGCAGCCCTTAAAAAAGCGTGTCCTATGTCTATGGCAATGAGTGTAGAGAAGGTAGCCGATTTCTTGAGCGTAGATTACCGAACGCTTTTAGAGCGTATAGAGCGAGCTAAGTACTTTTTAGCCAGAGAAATGAACCAAATCAAAGCCTCTGGAGGTGAACTCTATCGCTTAGATGAACTCAATTATTACATGGAAGTCCTTTATGAAGCCGAACGTATCGGAGTAAGAAATCTTAGCGAAATGGAACGCATCCGAGTAGGTAGGGTGCTGGAA